>JAYEFV010000110.1:0-4684 GCA_034658755.1 Thermodesulfobacteriota bacterium
TTCTTGAGCAAGGTTACTCCAGAAAGGATCATTGAAGCTCAAAATTTGATTATAGAGAGCAAAGGAATCTTCTTTTTTATTTAATAGTAAATAACATTGAGCGATTTTGAACTTTAAAGAAATTTTATCGCTTTTCTCCGTTGCCGTATCCATGGCCTGATTAAAGAAAGTGGCGGCTTTTTTAGCATAACCGAGATTAAGATAGAGATCTCCTATCTCCTGAGAGGTATTGTAATCAGGGAATTCGCAATCTTTTTTTATGCCGTTTGCCTCGTTTATTGTCTTTAAGGCCTTTTCATTCGAGTTGCTTCCCGTTAATGCCTTTGCCTTTTCTATCAGGAGCATTGCCCTTTTGCATTTTGTTACAGGGTATCTTAAGGACACAGAAAATGTGTCTGCCGCCAGCTTATATTTCTTTTGCTTCAAAAGAATACTTCCCTTTAACTGGTATGCATCTGAAACGTATTTGTCTGACGGGTACTTATCTATTAAAATATCAAATCTCTTTAATGCACTTTTAAATTGTTTTATTTTAACTAGGTGTTTGCCAACAAAAAACAAAAGATCTGGGGGCTTTTCACTGTCCAACAAAAGGGGGTCAGCCTTTTTAAAGATTTCTGTGGCCGTTTTCTCAAGATTCATATTATTAAAGGCTCTTGCCACAGACAAATACAACTCGGGAGCATTCACTATTAAAAACAGCTCTTTTTCCTTAAGGTAGAAGTTTATTACGTTTATATGCTTTTCCCCTTTAATCTCTTGCTTTAGGATACATTGCATCGCCACTAGTAAAGCGTGCCGCATTTCTTTTTTCAGGGATGTACCTGGATACTTTTTTTTCAACTCCTTTAAAACGTTAAGACTCTTTTTATATTTTTTGTCTTTTTGATATGTAATCGCCAGCTTCAGCGAAGAGAGTTTCACCAAAGGGTTCTTTTCATCATTATCAATAGAATCTTTTACAATATTTTCATAAATCTCTGTCGGCGAACCGATCTCTTTTCTTGTTTTTTCTATCCAATTTATTTTTTCTTGTTGTTCAGCCAGCCTGATTTGGCTTATAATCGCACCATCAGTTTTTGGGCAGCGTTCAAGAACCATTCTATAAATTTTTGCAGCATCCTCAATTAAATTCTCATTTCGATATGTGTCGCCAATCTGAGTTAGTATGAGATGGTTCGCTTCTCGACCGGGACAAATATTATAAAATCTGAACAGGTTTTTTCTGGCTCTGATATTATCTCCAAGTTGATAATAGTTATATCCCAAATATAAAGAAATCTCCGGAAACTTAATTATGTTTTCCGGATCGGCTTGCTTGAGTTTGTTAAGAATATTAAGAGAATCATGAAACCTGTTCATTGCATAGAGGATCTTTGCCTTTAATTTTCTTGCTTCCATTCTTTCCGGCATATCCGGCAATAAGGAAGTTATATCTTCTAAAACGTTTAATACGGACAGGGCATCTTTTCTTTTTTTTTTTAATAGCAATACGTCTACCTTCTTCATCAAAGCCTTCACCGCCGATATGGAGTGCTTATCTTTCTTTATAACAAGGTTATAATATCCAAGTGCCTCATAATAATTTTCGATTTTAAAATATAGGTTTCCTATACAGAGGAGGGCCTCCGGCACATAATCTGATTCGGGAAATCTATTGACGGCGTTCTCATAATGATCTTTAATTTCACTAAAATGATCTGAAATAGATCGAGAGTTTAATTTTTCATAAGATTTTGCCAGGAGAAAATATGCCCTCTCAGCATATCTTCCATCCGGATATGTTTTGATGAGATGATTTAGTTTTTCTATTGTACCAGACCAGTCTTGAGCGTTGTAACACCCAAGACATTGCTGAAATAATTCGGTGTCCCGGCGACCGTCATCTGTCACCGTCCGGGTCAATTTCTTTCCAAGAATCGCTTTATTCGGACGCTCTCCTTCAGAAATTTCTCGCTCTTTAATAACATTTTCCACTTCATTTTCTGCAATTTCAATGTCATTATTCAATGTTTCCGGATTGACAGGAACCACGTTATAAATATCCGGATTTTCTTTTTTGGATGGTACGGCATCCGACTTGCTATCACCCGCCTCCGTATTCTCATGCACGTTTGATTCCGCCATTTTCTTGCCGGTTTCCCTTCCGTGAATTTTATCGCACCTGTCTTGTTCTTTATCCATTTTTCGCTCTGATAAAAGAGAAACAGCTAAACAATTATCAACAGGCTGGGTTGTAAAGCCGGGGATATCAACCCCTTTTATATCTAATACCAGTCTGATCTTTTCCGGTTGATATGCTACTCTTACGCTTTTCAAACTTGGGCTTTGCGCAGAAATTGAAGCCGTTCCAAGCAAATCTGTAGTACAAAATATATCAACAACAATCCGTGGCGGTGATTCGAGGGTTGTGGTTACAAATTCGGGAATTCTGCCGTCCCCCAAAATTTTTATGGTTGTTCCTGATTTAGATTCATGCATTGTAATTGATATGATTCTGCTTATAATCGCCTTATTTGAAAGCAGATTTGATGGTTGTACGCCGGCATTCATTTCAACCGGTCGCAACAGAAAAAAAAAGGATAAAACTAAGGCATAGATATGTCTTGTAAAACAGCATCTCATACAGCCCTTTACAGCAATTACTATGCCAATGATATAAAAGTTTAGGCTTTGCTCAATTGGGTATGATAAATTGTTGGGAAACCGGAATTGCGAAGATCCGGCTTCAGCGAGATCGGCTTAAGGGAGGGTTTTTTTAACATATTGGTTTAGTTGATAAAGTCCTGAAATGTCCGGTTGGCTCGTTGGGCTTCTGCTTAAGGAATTAGGAGTTCATCACGTTATATAGTAAGAGAATGTTGGGATGATGGAGTGATGGAATAACAGGTCTCAAAAAAGGTATGTGTTGTGATGTTAACCGTCATTTTTTTGACAACAATAAATAAATGACGGCATTAACCCATGGCTGCATCATCTATATCTATGTTCTGTTTTTTAATCTTGGCCACCAGTGTTGTTCTGTTAATATTGAGAAGTTTTGCCGCCTTTGATTTGATCCACTTGCTTTTTTCCAACGCCTCAAGAATAATCTTTTTTTCATAATCCTTAACCGCCTCATGAAAGTTTAAATCTTGTTCCATGATCACTTTGTCAGAGAATTGAACGAACCGGCTTTTCTCTTGAATAATTTCAGGGAGATCATCTAAAGATACAACCTGATTGTCACACAGGATCGTAAGTCTTTTTACTACATTTTCAAGTTCTCTGACATTGCCCGGCCAGTCATAGGCAATCATAGCATCCATGGATAGAGGTAAAAAACCGGTGATCCTTTTCTCTTTTCCCCTTTGAAATTTTTTTAAAAAAAAGTCGAGAAGTAAAGGTATATCAGATTTTCGCTTTTTTAAAGAAGGGACTTTGATTGGAATAACATTTAATCGATAATAGAGGTCTTCCCGAAAGGTCTCATTGTTTATGGCGGTTGTTAAATTCTTATTAGTGGCTGCGATAATCCTTAGATCTACATGGATTGTTTTAGTGCCTCCCACTCTCTCGAATTTTTGTTCCTGCAATACCCGTAAAAGCTTTACCTGCAATGCAGGACTCATTTCCCCTATCTCATCCAAGAAAATGGTTCCGCCGTTGGCCATCTCAAATCGACCGATCCTTCTTTTAAAAGCACCTGTAAAAGCCCCTCTTTCATGGCCGAAAAGTTCGCTTTCAAGCAATGCCTCAGGAATAGCGCCGCAGCTGACAACAACCAGCGGCTTATCGCTGCGGTTACTGGTATAATGAATAGCCCTTGCTATCAATTCCTTACCTGTTCCGCTGGCGCCGGTGATAAGAATGGTGCCGTCTGTATCGGCCACCTTTTCTATAAGGTCGTAGATCTTTTTGATGGCATTGCTTGTCCCCACCAAGTTGGTATAATTGTATTTTCCACGCAATTCCTTTTTAAGCCTGATATTTTCTTCCTCAAGGTTCTTAAATTTAAGTGCCTTTTCAACAACTACCAAAAGCTCGCTGGGTGATACCGGTTTCGTAATATAGTCAAAAGCGCCCTTTTTTATTGCATCAACAGAACTCTTTATGGTTCCATGAGCGGTAAGAATGATGCACATGGTTTTTGGTGATTTGGATATCACATGTTCAAGCACCTCCATACCACTTATATCCGGCATCATGAGGTCGGTAAAAACAAGATCATAATCATTCTTCTCAAGCTTCTTGATACCCGATTCACCGCCTGAGGCGGTTGATACTTCATAATCATTGGCCTTTAAAATTTTGGCCATCAACTTTATTATTGCGAGATTATCGTCTATGACTAATATACTTGTCATTGATCTTATCTTTTAAGCATATAATTGATAAATTCGTAAAAAGCCGAATTCATCATTAATTGTAAATTTTGTACTTTCTATGGCAAAACATTTTCTTTTCGCCACCGAGTCACAAAGGCACTAAGAAAAAAATAAAAAATATCCTTTGTGTCTTTGTGGCAATTTTTTCCGGCTTGGGCTTGGGTTTTAAGATGTAGATTTTAGGCTTTTATAATTTATTGTTAAACAAATCAAGAACAAAACGTTCATCTTGCAGATTTCATGTGAAATATTAATATTTATTCGCTGTTTTTTTTAAGATGTCAATATAGAATGTAAAAGAAAATATGCCTTGGTTG
>JAYEFV010000111.1:0-2188 GCA_034658755.1 Thermodesulfobacteriota bacterium
ACCAAGACCGTCGTTTATAAAGTTATTTAAAGGTGCAAGGAGGATAGAACTATGGATGATACATTTACCGTTTTCAAAGCGAGCAAGCATTGTAAAGTTTCTTCAAAAACTATCATCAACTGGATAGAGGCCGGCCATATAAATGCATACAAGACTGTTGGCGGGCATCGGCGGATAAAAAGGCCGGATCTGGAGGAATTCATGAGCAAGCAGGGGATTCCAATTCCGAACGTGGAGATGAAAGATGAAAGAAAAAGGATCCTTGTCGTGGATGACGATCCTATTATTGTGGAAACAATTGTTCAGGCCCTTGAAGAGGATGAACACGATTACGATGTGATTTCCGCTTCCGACGGGTTTGAGGCAGGACTCCAGGTCAATCACTTTCACCCCCACCTGATGATTCTGGATATAATGATGCCCGATATCAAAGGAAACGAAGTTTGCCGGAAAGTCAAGTCAAATGAGCTCACCCGGGATACAAAAATTGTAGTTTTGTCCGCTTATCTGGACGAGGAAAAATTTAAGGAAATGAAGGCTCATGGCGCCGATGTCTGCTTTTCCAAACCTTTACCCCTCCCTCAACTGAAGGAGGAAGTTGCCCGGTTACTGGAGCTCAAATAGTGGCCCGAGTTCTCGGACCGCCATGAAAGGAGGCGAACTGTGAAACTTAAAGACGCACTGAAAAGAAAAAAATTTGTTATTACTTCCGAAATCCAGGCACCGATGGAGGATGATAATCCTGAAAAGCTGGTTGAGGATCTGAAACGAATAAAAGGTCGCGTGGACGGTGTATCGGTAATGGAAGTGGAGCTTGAAGGTATTGTGGGAGACAGCATTAAAACATGTGAAATCCTTCAGAATAACAGGTTTAACGCCATTTACCAGACCACAACCCGCGATAAGAATCGCATTCAGCTTCAAAAGGACCTTACAAATGCCCATGAGACCGGCGTTGAAAATCTCCTTGTCTTTACAGAAGATTATCGCATCACCGGTGACAGCCTTCAGGAAACCATGTTCTTTCATGTGGATTCGGGTAAGCTGGCATCGGTACTCGAGCATATAAAGGGAGGCCATACCATTGATGGTAATAAGTTGGCTTCAGAAATCGAATTTGTCCTCGGATCGGGCGTGGAGACCCCCTGGGGTAAAAATGTTCCGAAACAGGGGATGCAGGAGATGGAAACCATGGGAAATATGGGGACCGAATATTTTCTCACGACTCCCATTTTCGACCTCGAACAGTTTGAAAGGTTTATCAAGCAGGTGAAACCCTTTCAGATTCCCGTAATCGCAGAAGTGATGATCTTAAGAACCGCCGGAATGGCCAGGTTCATCAATCGTCATTTCAAATCAGGGCTGGTACCTGACTGGGCCATTAAGAAATTGTCGGAGGCTTGGGACCTGGAAAAGGCAAGCATTGATCTTTTTGCCGATACGGTAAAGGGCCTGAAGGATCTTTGTCAGGGGGTTCACATCATTACATTCGGAGGAGTGGACAAACTGAAGCTATACATGGATGCAGCCAAGCTTAAATAGTTTCCATCCAGAAATTGCCCTTTTCCGCAATCTCTGCGCCTGCCCCGTGAAATGCAGAGCCTATTTCTCTGGGGTCAATCTGCGGAATTACTTGTGCGGCGTACCACTTGTACGCCTCCGCGTAATTCCTTGATTTCCTTGACCTTGCGAAAAATTGCAAATTTCTGAATTGGAAACTTAATTTGTTCCCAATATAGATTTATGGATGGGCACTAATTAGTCCGAAAAGTTTTTAAACAGCTATCGGAAAACACTATAGCCTGGTTAGTGATTCATACTTCGATCGAGAAAGCTGCTTGCTAAAATAGTTGACGATACCACATTGTGGTGTTAATGTAGTGTATACTACTAGACAAAAAATGTAAGCCGATTAATATATGAATTTTCCGTTCCGATATTGAAATTCCTCCTGCAACATCAGGCATAATTTCTTTGTACGGCTGACATCAGACCGCTATACATTTCGGTCGCAGTCTTTGTAGTGCATCAAAGCTCGGTAATTGTAAACCGTAGTGCAGTTATCAGCGTCAGCAATAAGGGAGGTCAATGAGATGACATCACCGATCGAATTGGATGAACTGGATTGTGATTTTAAGGAGAGTGTTCAGGAAAGTATTCCCGAGGCCAATCTGGATTTGTGCTTGAC
>JAYEFV010000111.1:2288-4675 GCA_034658755.1 Thermodesulfobacteriota bacterium
TATCAGCGTCAGCAATAAGGGAGGTCAATGAGATGACATCACCGATCGAATTGGATGAACTGGATTGTGATTTTAAGGAGAGTGTTCAGGAAAGTATTCCCGAGGCCAATCTGGATTTGTGCTTGACCTGCGGGGCTTGCACAGGAGGATGCCCCGCATCTGAACTATTGGACATGGATCCGAGGAAGCTTTTGAGAATGGTGTTGCTGGGGATGGATGATGAAGTCAGGAAAACACCATGGGCATGGGTATGTACCATGTGTACCAGGTGTTTCAAAGCATGCCCGATGAAAATCAATATTCCAAAGCTTGTCTATAGCATAAGGAGATCATGGCCCAGGGACAAAGCTCCCAAAGGTATCAGAGGGTCCTGCGACCAGCATATCAGGACGGGAAATGCCATGGGGGTTCCTTCCAAGGACTTTATATGGGTCGTGGGGGATGTTGCCGAAGAGATAAGGGAAAACGATCCTAAATTCAAGGATCTTCAGGCCACAGTTGACAGGAAGGGGGCCCACTTAGTCCTTAATCAGAATTCGCGCGAACCGGTGGCGGAGCCGGACGAGTTGGGACCGTTATGGAAGATACTTCACATGGTTGGAGCCGATTGGACCTACCCGTCGGTCATGTGGGCAGGAGAAAATTACTGCCTGTTTCTTGCCGATGAGGAGGGATGGAAGTATATTCTTGAAGAGTTCGTCTACCATATCGACAACAACCTTGGCGCAAAGGTTGTTGTCAATACCGAATGAGGGCATTCATTCTTTGCAATCCTGGAAGGATTGACAAAATTCAATATACCTCACAACTTCGAATTTACAAGCATCATCACCCTGTATGCACAATGGATAAAGGAAGGAAAGCTGAAGGTTAATTCCGACTGGAACAGGGACCTTAAAATTAAATTCACCGTACAGGACCCCTGTAACATCGTCAGAAAGACCTGGGGAGAAAAGATGGCCGAAGATCTCCGGTTTGTGATTAAAACAGTTGTCGGAGAGGAAAATTTTGTGGACATGATCCCCTGTGGAACGAATAATTTCTGCTGCGGCGGTGGCGGCGGCGCATTGCAGGCAGGATTACCCGAACAGCGGCGGGCATACGGCAATGTTAAATTTGACCAGATCATGAAAACAGGGGCAAATTATGTGTTCGCGCCATGCCACAACTGCCATAGTCAGATGGAAGATATATGTGAATTTTACGGTGGTAATTACCATGTCGTACATATTTGGACCATAATATGCCTGGCCATGGGGATGCTGGGGGAAAACGAAAGGTCTTACCTCGGGCCTGACCTTGCGGAGTTCGGGCTTTAATACCGGAGAATATAGCAGAGAGCTTCCGGGCAAAGGAGGACGTAATAATGTCAAAACAAGCCATAGGTTCTGTTCTGGTCGTTGGGGGTGGAATTGCAGGAATCCAGGCATCCCTGGACCTGGCTGATTCAGGCTACCTTGTCTATCTGGTTGAAAAGAATTCGGCCATCGGTGGAGTAATGTCACAATTGGACAAGACTTTTCCAACCAATGACTGTTCCATGTGCATCATATCACCCAAACTGGTAGAAGCTGGAAGACATCTGAATGTAGAGCTTCTAACCATGACCGAAGTGGAAGAGATAACCGGCGAAGCGGGTAATTTTCATGTAAAGCTGCTGCAGCAACCCCGTTATGTAGATATAAATAAATGTACCGCATGCGGAGAGTGTCAAAAGGTATGTCCCATAGAGGTTTCCAACCGGTTTGACGAGGGGCTGCAAAACCAAAAGGCTGTGTTTCAACTTTATCCACAGGCAATGCCCAGTGCTTATACCATAGAAAAAAAAGGCGTTGCGCCATGTAAGGCCGCCTGCCCTGCCAATCCGAGTGTTCAGGGATGCCTGGCCCTGATAAACCATGGTAAATATAAAGAGGCATATGAGCTCTATATGGAAGAACATCCATTTCCCGGAGTATGTGGACGGGTCTGTCACCAACCATGTGAAGTAATCTGTACAAGGTCAAAGGTAGATAAACCGGTTTCAATTCGGTCTATCCACAGGTTTCTTGCAGACTGGGCTAAAGAGAACAATATCTCTTTCAAGCCTGAGGTTAAACCAAAAAGAGAAGAAAAGGTGGCAGTGATCGGCAGCGGACCGGCCGGACTTGCTTGTGCCTATTTTTTAGGGGTTGAAGGTTACCAGGTTACCGTACTGGAAAAACATGAAGTCCTTGGCGGCATGCTGAGAATTGGTATCCCCGAATACAGGCTTCCGCGTGATATCATCGAATCAGAAATACAGGTGATTCGAGATCTGGGAGTCCGGTTTGAAACCGGAGTGGATATCGGAAATGATATCACAATAGGGCAGCTCAGGGAGAAGGGGTACAAGGCATTTTTTATGG
>JAYEFV010000112.1:0-4671 GCA_034658755.1 Thermodesulfobacteriota bacterium
TAGCTGTTCCAAGAAGCATCGACTGCTTTTGGGGATATCCTGTTATGCCGTAGACAAATCCCACCGCTGTTCCGAACGAATCGTTGTAGAATGCATAGGGAACACGAAGCTTCTTCTGCTCAAACTTCTTGTCGGGGCCAACGAATATGCTCTGGGCCAAAGCTGTTTGGCAGGAACAGAGAAAGAATAGAACAAAAAACCGAACTACTTGTTTGTTCATGTTCTATTTCACCGTGTATCCTCTACCTTCCATACATCCGCTGTAAGCGCGATTGTAAGTATTGCGTTTCTGCGCGTATTCATTTGCCTGTTGTTGTTCCCACTGCTGCCTGGCCTGCTGATCCTGGCTTCTTTGTCGGCTCTGCCTTGCTCCGCCGAGCACGCCGCCAACCACAGCTCCGGTCCCCGCCCCTTTGCTGCGGGATCCGTTCCTTTTGATTAAGGCTCCTGCCCCGGCACCCACGGCAGCACCCTTTAAGGCGCCACCCTTGCCGGCCTGCTGCTCTGGTGGCGGGGTGGATGCCGTAGGCACCTGCATGGGATCGAATCCCGTTTGTTGTTTGGCCCAGTTGTAACACTCAAATTTGTCCTTTTCCATTTGGTCCTGGCTTTGTCCTTTGGCGGGATATATTATTAAATCCTGCGCTAAAGCAGAGCTTGCCAAGAAAACTGCAAAAAGTGCCAAACTCACCAATTGTATCCTGTTCTTGGTCGTCATCATCTTACCTCCTTTTTTTCTCTCTCTCAATGTTTCAGGCAACCAATTAGGACGGTTTCGTAAAAAGTCCCAACACCGTCATGCCGGACCTGATCCGGCATCCAGAACATATTGAAATAACTGGATTCCGGCCTTCGCCGGAATGACGCTTTAAAGGGATTCCAGACTTTTTACGAGACCGTCAAATTTGAATTCCCCGCTGCTTGTCGTATCAAAGCGTAGATCCCGTTTGATCGGGGCGGTGCGGGATGAATTCAAATTTTTTCTTCTTCATCCAGCGATAATCGGCCCACTAATCCTGCCTTTAAAAACTCACGGTTGAAGCGGGCTATATGGCGGATCGACACTTTTTTGGGGCAGACGGTCTCACACACACGATGATTCGTGCAGTTACCGAAACCGCATGCGTCCATTTCCTTGAGCATCGCCAGCACACGTGAGTTTGCTTCCAATCGGCCCTGCGGCAGCAAGGCGAACTGGGACACCTTGGCGCTGACAAACAGCATGGCCGACGCATTGGGGCATGCCGCCACGCAGGCGCCGCAGCCGATACAGGAAGCGGCGTCCATGGCCTCCTCCGCTTTCTCCTGGGCGACGGGGATGGCATTGGCATCCGGTGTCCCCCCGGTATTGACCGAGATGTAACCGCCGGCCTGGATGATCTTTTCCAGAGGGCTGCGATCAACCATCAGATCCTGGATCACTTTAAAGGCCCGCGCGCGAAAGGGCTCAACCACTATAGTATCCCCGTTGTTAAACTTACGCATGTGTAATTCACAGGCGGTCATCCCCCGGCCGTGGCCGTGCGGGATACCATTGATCACGGCGCCGCAGGTGCCGCAAATCCCTTCGCGACAGTCATTGTCAAACTCGATCGGTTCCTTATCTTCCAGGATTAATTTTTCATTTAAAAAATCCAGCATCTCCAGAAAAGAACAATGGATATCGACATCCTTGACCGGTATGGATTCAAACCGGCCGCGATCCCCCGGTCCCTGCTGGCGCCAGACCTTCAGGGTGATGTCGATGGTTTTGGGTGTGGTCATTATTTATAGCTCCTTTGGGTTAATTCGACATTTTCAAAAACCAGCGGTTCCATATGAAGCCGGGGTTCCGCATTTTCTCCCATGAACTCCCAGGCTGCCGCGTGGCAGAAATTTTCGTCGTCCCGGATAGCTTCGCCGTCCTCGCTTTCCGACTCCTCGCGCAGATGACCTCCGCAGGATTCTTTGCGGTACAGCGCATCGACGGCCATCAGTTCACCTATCTCGAGAAAATCGGCCAGACGACCGGCTTTCTGGAGATTCATCCGGTACCTGTCGGCAGGGCCTGCGACCTTGACATTTTCCCAGAATTCTGCACGAACTTTTTGAATCTGCTCAATTGCCGTCTTGAGACCATCCTCGTTGCGGACCACTCCCACATGATCCTCCATAACTCGACCCAATTCCCGGTGAATATCTTCCACCGTACGCTTACCGTTGATGGAAAGCAGTTTCTCGATGCGGGCCTGCACCTTTTGAATCGACTCGTTAAATGCAGCATGATCCGGACCCACATCCGAATTGCCCGCTTCTCCCAGGTATCCGGCCAGGGTGTTGGGCACGATAAAATAGCCGTCTGCCAGGCACTGCATGAGGGCGCTGGCGCCCAGGCGATTGGCCCCGTGATCCGAAAAGTTGGCTTCACCAAGGACGAAAAGACCGGGAACATTGCTCATCAGGTTGTAATCCACCCAGAGCCCGCCCATGGTAAAATGTGCGGCCGGATAAATCATCATGGGTGTTTCATAAGGGTCGTCGTCGATGATGTTGCGGTACATGTCGAATAAATTACCGTATTTGCGGGCAATCACTTCTTTGCCGTCGCGTTTGATGGCCTCCATAAAATCCAGATAGACGGCGCGTCCCGTTGGCCCGACACCTTTGCCGGCATCGCACTGCTGTTTGGCGTTTCGTGATGCCACGTCCCGAGGCACCAGGTTGCCGAAACTCGGGTATTTCTTTTCCAGGTAGTAATCGCGCTCGTTTTCGGGGATGGCGTTCGCCGTACGTTTGTCGTCTGAATCCTTGGGCACCCACACCCGCCCGTCGTTTCGTAAGCTTTCACTCATCAGCGTCAGCTTGGTCTGGTGACCGCTGACGTGCGGCAGGCTGGTGGGATGGATTTGCGTGAAGCAGGGATTGGCAAAAAAGGCCCCTTTTTTGTAAGCCTGCCAGATGGCGCTGACATTGCACGAAATGGCATTGGTGGACAGATAGAAAACATTGGAGTAGCCGCCGGTGGACAGCATGACGGCATCGGCTGCATGGGCTTCGAGGTCTCCGTTAATTAAATCGCGGGCGATGATACCCCGGACCCGGCCGCCGGCCACCACCAGGTCCATCATTTCGTGGCGCGGGAACATTTTTACCTGTCCGTCGGCGATTTGACGGCTTAAGGCCCCGTACGCGCCCAGCAAAAGCTGCTGCCCGGTCTGCCCCCTGGCGTAAAAGGTGCGGGATACCTGGGCCCCGCCGAAAGACCGGTTGGCCAGGAGCCCGCCGTACTCCCGTGCAAAGGGCACGCCTTGGGCCACGCACTGGTCCATAATGTTGTTGCTGACCTGCGCCAGACGGTAAACGTTGGACTCCCGGGAGCGAAAATCACCGCCCTTGATGGTATCCATAAACAGCCGCCATATGCTGTCGCCGTCATTGGCATAATTCTTGGCCGCGTTAATGCCTCCCTGAGCGGCAATGCTGTGGGCGCGGCGCGGGCTGTCCTGGATACAGAATGTCTTAACCTTGTAACCCATCTCGGCCAGGCTGGCGGAGGCCGAAGCGCCGGCCAGGCCGGTTCCCACAACAACAATACTGAACCTACGACGGTTGGCCGGATTGATCAGGTTTAATTCCATTCGATGGCGATCCCACTTCTCGGCAAGGGATCCGCCCGGGACTTTGCCATCCAGATACTGCATGGTTTGATCCTCCTTAGGTGATGATTATCAGATAAATTGGCAAAATACCAAAACCGATTCCAAAAACGAACGTCACCACTAATCCCAGTTTCATAATCAATGGCATGTGGCGGGGGTGATTGATGCCAAAGGACTGAAACATACTCCAGAAACCGTGACTGATGTGCACGGCGACAACAACCATCGCTATCACATATATCAGTACCCACAACGGATTTGTGAAGGTTTCCGCCATCAGTTGGTATATTGGTGTGACGGACTTGTCGACAAAGGTAAATTTTAACAGGTGAAAAATGACGAACACAAGAATCAAGATACCGGTGTAAGGCATGGTGTCGGAACCAATTGTACGTCCCCCGGGATTCTTATATACATTGTACTTTATCGGACGGGCCTTCAGGTTTTCAAAAAAAAGAATAATTCCGACGATAATGTGCACCAGACCAACAGTCAGCAGCCCGATGTTCAATACGGTCAAATACGGTTGCAGTGAATGCAGTTTTTTTGCATAATCGTTAAATGCCTCGGCCCCGGCAAAGGCCATAAAATTGCCGAGCAGGTGTACCGCCAGAAAACCGATCAGGCAGAGCCCCGTCATCGCCATCAGCATCTTTTTGCCAACCGATGACCCTATCAGAAACTTATACCAATTCATGGTGTCCTCCTTCTATTACCTAAATTTTGCACGATGCCCACGATGCACCGGCTGGCCAGGGTGATGCAGGCATTTTTCATGATCAGCATCCCGTGTAGCAGGTCGTAGGCGATGATGGGCTCTGCCATGCACAACTCCAGCTCGCTGGCTTCCGCCGCCATGGAAACCACGGCATCATAGCCGATGATCTGGTAGCAAATCTGGTTGACCAACTCCGGAATCACCGGGTTGACCTTGCCGGGCATAATCGAAGATCCCGGAACCGCTCAGTTTAGATATTATTAAACACTCATAAAGCTGAAACAGAAAAAATAGCCAGGATGTAAAATTTGATTG
>JAYEFV010000113.1:0-4671 GCA_034658755.1 Thermodesulfobacteriota bacterium
TGACATCAAAAAACAGCATTCCAATGTTCTGCCGGTTTTGATCAACCTTCTGCCGGCCGGCATTCACGTAAATCTTGAAAACTTTACGAGTCTGTCGCAGCTCTATTCGAACGTTGATCCTGCGAATTTTCCGGATTTGGCCTATGTCCTGGCATCGATTCTTTCCGGAATCCCGGTAGTGAATTTCTCACCAAACCATCTGGAATTCCCCGTTATTGTTCAACAAGCCATTAAACACCACATTCCCATATGCGGACGTGACGGTAAGACCGGTCAGACCTATTTTAAAGTGGTCCTGGCCTCGGCCCTAAAGGCCCGATGTCTCCATGTGGATGGATGGTACAGCCTGAATATCCTGGGAAACGCAGACGGAAAAAACCTCATGGACCCTGAGCGGACCGCGGGCAAAGTGGCCAATAAAACCCTACTTCTCGATGATATTCTGGGTTACCCTGTCGGAAAGAAATACGGAGAACCTTGTCACAAAGTTCATATCGATTACTACCCGCCCCGAGGTGACGCCAAAGAAGCCTGGGACGTCATCGACTTTCAGGGCATGTTCGGTCTGCCCATGAGCATCCGTTTGAACCTTCAGGGCCGGGACTCCATCCTGGCCGCCCCGTTGATTCTGGATCTGGCCCGATGGATGGCCGTTCTGAAATTGGCGGGCCGCTCCGGACTGATTCCGGAGCTGGGTTTTTATTTCAAAAAACCTCTGGGCAAGAATCCGTCGCTGAATTTTCAGGACCAAATCTATAGCCTTCGGGAACTGGAAAAAGAATGTGATACCCTGAACGCGCGCTAACAAAATGGGGAAAAATCATGATTTTCGCGTACAGCACCAATGCCTTTGTTAAGTTTTCACTTTTTGAGTCTTTGGAGAAAATCGCGGGACTGGGCTTTCGAGGTGTTGAAATCATGGGGGACAGACCCCATCTTTATCCGCCCGACTTTACAGCGGCGGATCTGGTCCAGGTTAAAGAAACACTCCAAAAACATGACCTGAAAGTCACCAACATAAACAGTTTTACCCTTTTTGCTATCGGAGACACATATCTTCCTTCCTGGATCGAACCCGAAAAAGAAAGACGCGACCTCCGCATCCGGCATACCAACGACTGTTTGAAAGTGGCGGACGAACTGGGATGTAAAAACATTTCCGTTCCCCCTGGAGGCCCGTTGAATAATATGTCACGAAAGGCTGCCATGTCTCTGTTTCATCAGGGCATGGAACAGGTCATTCCTCTAGCGGAACAACTGGGAGTAAAAATTCTGGTGGAACCGGAACCGGACCTGTTGATAGAAAACACGGCGGAGTTCAAATCCTTTATCAGGGACATAAAATCTCCTGCCGTAGGATTGAATTTTGATATCGGCCACTTTTTTTGTGCGGGTGAGGATCCATCGGCAGCATTCGAGGAACTCCTTGAATGGGTAGGGCATGTTCATTTAGAGGACATTGCCTCCACCAGGGTTCACAATCACCTGATTACCGGGCACGGTGTTATTCAGTTTCTGGATATTTTTAAAACCATGATCCGGTTGAATTATCAGGACGACATCAGCCTGGAGCTCTATCCGTATGTGGATACCCCGGAATCGGCCGGCCGGGAAAGCCTCTATTACCTGCGCCCCATTTTTAACCAAGCCGGGCTGAACATCCTTGATTAAAGTATGCACATTCTTCTGTGCACGCTTTATGTTTTCTTCCTTCATCAAACTTTCCCATATCCAATTCATCTGCGGCGAGCTTAATCGAATCCACACTTCTAATACCTGCCATACAAATTTTTTAGGTCTAAAATTGTTGAAATATTGTTTTCCAATAGGGGCAAATTCATTTTACAGGATTTGCCCTTTGATTTTTTGTGGATTTTCAGATATATGTAATCAACACTAATTGACGTCTGCTTTGTAGTTTGGCAAAAAATGTCAGGTTTTGAAAAGCACGATTTTTATGAAATATTCGCAATGTATCCCAAAAGATGCCAGGTCTGAGGTAACAAATGGATATCTTAAAAACGATCTCGACTTGATATATGCCAATGAATGGATCAACAAGGAAAACCGATACTGTCGAGAGTCTAAAAAAGCGTATTTCTGAAATGGGAAACCTTTTGCATGTTAATCGAATGCTATGCAATATTCTTGATCCTATGGAACTATATTCTACTATAGCAGGGCTCATAAGGGAACAGCTCAAGGTCTCTACTCTATCTATTTTTGATTATCATCCTGATACCGAAAAATTCAAATTGGTTTACAGCATTCATTAATCATATAGATGGGCACAAGTTATTCATCGAAAACTTGAAAGAAAGGATTCCTCATGACAACAACATTTGATGATTCTCCGAAAACAGTCGCAGAAATTGCCAAAAAGATAATCGTAAATACTGCTGAGAGGTCTGTTCCGCTCACACCGGAAAATTATCATGTATGGTTTGAATATTTGCTCGGCTCCAACAAAGAACTGACGGCCGCCATGGATGCATTAATCACTTCCAAAAAACATTTTTCCCAAGAAATAAATGAAAGGCTTTACACCGAGTATCTAAATCGTAATAAAAAAGAAATCCTGCAGGAAGTGCAAAAGGAAACCCACAAGATATTTCAAAACATTTTTCGAGCAACTCTATCCACAAATGATTTAGCGTCTGATTATAGTGACAAGATGGAAGAATATTCTAACAAATTGGATGATACAAATGACTTAACGCAAATTCAACATTTCATTGAAAATATAATAAAGGATACGAATAATATGGCGGAGTCCAGCAGGCAATTGAATCAACAACTTGAAAAAGCGTCCTCACAGATTCAAACTTTAAGTAGACAACTCGAAGAAACAGAGAGAGAGGTTTTACTGGATGCTCTCACCGGATTAAACAACCGCAAGGCATTTGACAGAAAAATAAATGATCTTTGTGAAAAATTTGATAAAAGTGAGGGCTTTTTTTCAGTCGTAATGCTGGATATTGATTATTTTAAGAAATTTAATGATCAATATGGTCACCAAATCGGAGATGAGGTTTTGTGCATTGTCGGATCGCATTTAAAGGAAAATTTGAAAGGCAAAGATTTTCCATCACGATATGGGGGGGAAGAATTTATTGTCCTCCTTCCAAACACCAAACTGGATAAAGCATATATTGTTGCGGAGCAAATAAGGGAAAACATATCAAAAAAAAGACTCAAAATAAAAAAAACCGGGCAAGCCCTCAGTAATATTACAGTAAGCGTAGGTGTGTCAGAAATTCGTGAAGGAGATACTGCTATTTCTGTGGTGGAGAGGGCTGACTCTGCGCTATATATAGCAAAGGATTCTGGCAGGAATAATGTCAAATCGGAAAAGGACCTTGAATCGGCAGAAACTGGAACCTAAATTTGGCTCTTTATTTCATCCTTCATTACTTCCAATAGGATCAACAGATCGAGAATTTTAAGCTTCACATCTATTCCTTCAACCGTAACGCGGGTAACTGCCTTTAATCTCGAAAAAGTTTAGCCATAAAATCTTTACGATTTTGCCGCAAAATCTTTACTTCGAAATTTTTGAAACCTGCTATCTATGGCAGGAATTTTTAGCCTAAAATTTTTACAGATATCACAATACCTGCTAAATTGTTTGTAGCCCAAATACATAAAGATAACACAGCTTTGGCCTCAACTATAAATCTTCACTTTTCGCAAATTGAATATTGAGGCATTATATAGTGTATCAAGCACATCTCTTCCACCCATTAATGCCAAAATGTATCATATATATCCATTTGAAATATTACTCAATATTATGAATATAATGTAACATTTTTTGAGTAATTTACCCCACAATTGTATAATTTTTTTGTGGTTTAAAATGATTGTCTCCCCCCCCTCTGATTGATGTAACCGTTTAATATTTTTAACGTCTTAAGCATTATAGGCATAACTGGATGAATTTGCACGATCTTTGCAAGCAAAGTGAGTGAGTATATTTATACATCCAAGACAAAACCAAACCCTGAGCAATCGAGTGACGGAAAGCTACGGGTCTTATTTTCTCGCGGACCTTCTTCTAAAATATATCTTTAGTGGAAAAGATAACCGAGTTGTCGAGTGTAACATCGTCAAGATTGCATAACGGGTGGTTTGGATCTTTTATTTTTAGGATAGAAGGTGTGCAAATAGTTAATTTCCTATCAAAATCCATACTTCATTATTCCATTTGAGATGAATATGATGTCTATAAACACACGATTAATTTCAATAAGTTGTGAATATTCCGAGACGTTTAATCATTGAAAAAATTTACGTTTCTAACAGTGCCGCGCAAGGATATTGCGATGATCAGATTTCTAAATCGAAGACAGAAGATGTTCATAGGTATTGTCTGTTTAATGATTTATTGCATGGTAGGATTTCCCATTTCCAACTCCATCGACGTCGGCGCTACGGAACCTGCTAACATATCTATGGAGCGATTTCAGTTACCCAGTTACCCGATAAGTAGGTCGTTCAGAACTGCCCAGGTTTTTTTGGAAATGTTTGAAAAAACGCCGCCGCCGGCTGAAGAAACGGTAAAGCTGTCAAAGAAAGAAAAGAAGAAACTGGTGGAACAGGGTGTGGCCCAGTACAAGGAGGGGGAACGTGCCCAGGCCAAAAAGACTCTGGAACAGGCCAAGGCGGTAT
>JAYEFV010000114.1:0-4662 GCA_034658755.1 Thermodesulfobacteriota bacterium
TAGGCGCCAAATCGAATATCGTCGCCGACATTCTTTCTTTTTCGCGAACCAAAGGCGCTTATGTGGGTGTTTCATTGGAGGGCTCCGTCATCTCGACACGAGGCAAATGGAATGAGGCTTATTACGGTAAAGCAGTGAGCCCCGTCGATATTATCGTGAAGCGCTCTGTCAGCAACCCAGGATCAAAGGCTTTGCTCACAAGTGTGGCCAAGGTTGTAACGGGGAAATAACGTACCGTGGTTCATAAGAAACCGGTCGCTATTATGATATCCGAAAAGGGAATACTCGAGTCAAATCTCGATCAGAAGTTACCCGTTTTGAAAGAACAGTGAGCGAAGTTTAATCTCATCTCTGATTGAGATATAAAAATATTGGATTAGGATTAGAAGCCATTTCAAAACCTCCCATTCCTTGGCTTTAAATTAAACAGGGGGCGCTCCACAGATTTACAGTTTTAATTCGGTTAAACGCGGTGAAAAAATCTGTGTATCCAACGATTATAGCATTACCGATTTGTTAAAACTGTAAAACTGTGGAGCGTCCCCAATCCCAAATCTTGAATCAATTTCCTTTGCTTTTGGTAGAATCAAAATCTTCCTGCTTCTGCCTCGAACAAAGGTTATGGTTTCCTGCCTGAAATTTAATCCGTCGGATAAAGCTCCTTTCGCAAATGGAATGTTGCGCAGGGTCTCCTGGAACAATTCCTTTGTTTATGGCTAGTTTTTTAAGATTTAAGATTCGCTTGAACCAGTCGATTTTATCCCGTCATCAGTAACAAAGATTGGTCGAGCTTATCGTCTGAAAATGTCCATTCTGGCTGGCCCAGGTCGATTTTAGCGGGCTTTCTTTTCAAATCCATAGAAGTGGGTTTTTAAAGTGTTCAAATTAAATTTAAAAAAAACTTTTGTGGCAGGCGCTCTGAAAAACACTTTCCGGTTTCAGTAGTATAGTAATAGTTTATAGACAATATTTCCAACACAACCACCCTGCTATTAATCCCATCCCGTTTTTGTTCATATTACCGATCTAGATTAATAATTCCGCTTTAGCATATCTCACTGT
Organism: Thermodesulfobacteriota bacterium; assembly: GCA_034658755.1. Taxonomy (GTDB): domain Bacteria; phylum Desulfobacterota; class Desulfobacteria; order Desulfobacterales; family UBA11574; genus S5133MH16. The sequence continues at coordinate 1,063 of JAYEFV010000114.1, forward strand.
ATAAAGATGGTTTTACAACTTTCAAAATGGAAATTTACTTGACTTGACATGCGGAAATGATGATATCTGTATATTAATTGATGTTGTAAATGGTGGAGATACTGGCAAGAAATTCCAAAGTGATTTCGGTTTGAAATATTCACGTTTTGGTAATTGAAAGTGTTAGCACCAAGCTCTCACTTTTTAGGTATGATGGAAAGGAGGTAAGATATGGCTACCCTATTCGAAGAAACTGCTATAAAGCATATGATGATGCGCAATAGAATGATAAGATCCGCCACTTGGGAAGGGATGTGCGAACAGGACGGACGGCCCACCGAAAAATTGATCGACTGGTATCGTAACTTAGCACAAGGCGGTATAGGCTTGATTGTTTCAGGCTACACGTTTGTACGACCTGAAGGTAAAGGGCTTCCTGGCAAAATGGGCATCCATACCGATGACTTTGCGGACGATTATGAAAATTTGGCTAAAGCTGTCCACGAGGATGGCGGTAAGATTGCGGTTCAGTTGGTCCATGCCGGTGGCCAGACCAATGCCATTAACGCCGGTCGACAGCCCCTTGCGCCCTCGTCCGTGCAGGTTGACCAATTCCCGGAGATGCCGGCTGAACTCACAAAGGATGAAATCCGTGCCATTATTATAGCATTTGGAGAGGGGGCACGCCGAGCCAAGGCCTGGGGCTTCGATGCAGTGCAACTACATGGCGCTCATGGTTTTCTGATCAACCAGTTTCTTTCTCCACTCACCAACCGCCGCACTGATGAATATGGCGGCAGTATAGAAGGCCGCAGCCGATTTCTGCTCGAAGTTTACCAAAGGGTGCGAGGGACAGTCGGAACCGATTATCCTGTGCTTATCAAGTTGAATGCTGCGGACAACCTGGACGGTGGTCTGGAAACTGATGATGGGGTTTATGCTGCCAAAAAACTCGCAGAAGCCGGTATTGATGCTATAGAAGTCTCAGCAGGTACTCCCGCCTCCGGTGCAGAAAACCCGGCACGCGAAAAGATAAATAAGCCTGAGAAGGAGGCATATAACCTGGAGCTTGCCCGACGAATCAAGAATGCGGTCAGTTGTCCGGTCATGGTTGTGGGTGGATTCCGATCCTTTGAAGTCGCCCAAAAAACAATTAACGATGGTATGGATTACATTGCCATGGCAAGGCCGCTGATCCGGGAGCCAGATCTGCCCAACCGATGGCTTCAAGGTGATCATAGCACGGCCAAGTGTATTTCATGCAATAGCTGTTTTGGACCAGGCCTTGAAGAAGGCGGGATTTATTGTGTGATTGAAAAAAAGGAGCAGGAAAAGGCAGTAAAAAGTTGATAGTCCCAAAATGAACTAAGGCAACGAAGCCCTATATCTTATTTCCAAATGATATTGGGACTATCACTGCTATGTATGGCTGGAATTTATAGCCTAAGATTTTATAGATGTACGAAATCGCTTCGCGGTAGTCTTCCCGCCCGTCTTTTCTCATTTCAAAACACCTATCATACTCAATCGATCACAATGATTCAAATATAAGGAATCGCTTCGCTCTATCTTTTATAAAAATCAGAATTTCGTTCCAACCATCCAGCATCCCTCCAATCGATAGTTTCTTTTTACCCGGATAGTATAAAATACCTCCAAATTGTTTTTAACCCCAAACAAAGGAGGTATGGCATGACAGAATTACGTCTAAAAATGATCCGGGCTATGGAACTTAAAAACCTTTCCCATCACACCCAGCGGTCTTATCTTGCCGCCGTCACAGGACTCGCCAAACACTATAATCAATCTCCGGATAAGATAAAAAAAGAGATGATCGACGATCATCTCTTATATCTTAAAAATGAGAAGGGCAATACCCCTAACAGCTGTGGCAGCGTTCTAACCGGACTTCGTTTTTTCTACAAAAACGTGATGGAAAAGGAGATCACTGTCGATTACAGTGTCAGGAAAAAGTCGCAAAAACTGCCCACCGTACTTGCAAAAGAGGAGGTCTGGAAGATCATCTGCGCCCCGAAAAATCTCAAACACCGTCTTATCCTGATGACAACATACTCGGCAGGGCTCAGGGCGAGTGAGGTCAGAAAATTAAAGCCCGAACACATCGAAAGCAAAAGGATGCTGATCAAAGTTGAAGACGGCAAAGGCGGCAAGGATCGCTATACCCTGCTTTCGAAAAAACTGCTGATCGAACTCAGATTCTATTATAAAAAATACCGCCCCAAAACCTACCTGTTCCCTTTGTCCTTTAAGAAAAGGAAAGATAAACCATTATCGTACGAAACTGTTCGGAGCATCTACGAAGATGCCCGGAAAAATGCCAGCGTTAAAAAGGGAGCAGGTCTTCACACATTGAGGCACAGCTTCGCAACGCATCTTTTGGAGGCCGGATACGATATCCGAAAAATACAAGTTTTGATGGGCCATGCGAGACTGACCACGATTCAGCTGTATCTTGGAAAAATCAGCGAAACCGAGGTTATGGGTTGGATAGATAACTTATACCGATAATAAAAGACAGGGTGAATCCTTTCCGGGAAACACCCTATTCAAATTAAGATATCACAAAAATATTACTCCCCTGATATTTACGGAAATATAGCAGATATCGAAAGAGTGAACGTCAGAACTGTGGAGTCAGCGGTGCGCTGGTCCCTACCAGCGACTTGTTTTGTAGGATCAATTATTCATATTTAGTCAGCCTTCTGAAAAAGCCGACTTCCGCTTCCTTGTAAATCAGTTTTCCTCCTAATATTAAGTAACTTTAGCTCGAATGCAGGCAACTGTTCAATCGGTTCTTTTAAATGCTCTTGATCAAGTGCGTTTTTATATGAATAAATTCTCTCTCTATCCAAAAAAATATAGCTTTGTTGTTAAATTGCTTCATATCAGATTCACGGTAGAAGGTAATCTCAAATATGGCCGCAACAATAAGATTTAATTTTCCCTCATAGAATTTGAATCGACTAATAATCTGATATTCTTTTTTACAAATCGATTCATTTGGTTCTACCTTCTGTTTAAAAATCCAATTTTGACCTGGCGAATCAAGAATGGACGAAACGGCCGGTCTTTCCACAACATATTTTTTTAGCTTAGAATAAAAATCGAACGATTTATGGCTAACTGATAAATTTACAACTGGTATTGGAGATTTATTTTTCAAATAAAATTCCAATGATTTTTTATCAATAGAACGAACTAAATAATAATCCAATGTAGGATCAATATGAAGCTTGTGTAATTTATTTTCGAAATTACACTGCTTTATACTAAACATACTAGTTACCCCAATACTGATGATTGAAATAATTAATGCATATATGCTAATCTTTTCAGTAAGATGTTTAGAAGTCATACTAGATAAGAACCCTATATGGGACAAAAAATAGCCTAATAGTGACCACCTTGAATTGCATTATAACTTGCACAGAGGGTCGACACCTTTCACAACAACAATTTATATACAGATATCATATTTTTCTGGTGTCAGGTCAAGTAAATCCTAATTTTGACAATTTTCAAATAATCTTCGTCCTGATTTCATTCGCCTAAACCCATAACTTCTAACTATAGCGAATTCTTGACACTTCTTTATCACTA
>JAYEFV010000115.1:0-4656 GCA_034658755.1 Thermodesulfobacteriota bacterium
CATCGGGTTTTAACGGCAGCTCCGCCGCCGCGCATACCAAATGTTTTGACAGAATATCAGGGTTGTAAGGATTTACCACCGCCGCTTCGGGCTCCCGTTTAATAAATTCTTTGGGATGACGCATGAAATACTGATCCAGGGCGTCCTCCCCGGCAATAAGAACCAGTGCGGAATCCTGTCCGCTGCGCCCTACCCTGCCGCCTCTCTGCCACGTGGCCACAACAGAGCCGGGATATCCAACCAGCAGACAGAGATCCAGATCGCCGATATCGATACCAAGCTCCAGCGCGCTCGTGGATATCACCGCCAAAAGCTCGCCTTTGGAAAGCCGTGCTTCGATTTCCCTTCGTTCCTCAGGAAGAAATCCTGCACGGTAAGCGCTGATACGGTCGGCAAAAGCCCCGGATTGGCTCCCCGCCCATATGGCTATTAATTCGGTAAGTTTTCTTGACTGGGTATATACAATGGTTCGCAACCCGCGATGAAGTGCTGCTTTCAGCAAAAGTATGGCGGTCTGGGCCGGTCCTTGAACCGGATTTATAAATACAAGATGCTTTGTGCCGAGGGGAGCGCCGCTTTTTGTGATGGTATGGACGTTAAGCCCTGTGAGTTGTTGGGCAAGTTGTGAGGGATTGGACACCGTGGCAGAACAAAAAATAAATGTTGGATCCGCTCCGTAAAAGGAACATATCCTTCGAAGCCGCCTGAAAACCTGCGCCATGTGTGACCCCATGATCCCCCGGTACGTATGAACCTCATCAACCACCACCATATCAAGGCCACAAAAGAAAGCGGCCCATTTACGGTGATGCGCAAGGAGTGAAAGGTGAATCATTTCAGGGTTTGTTAAAAGAATATTGGGTGGCGCTTCCCTGATTCGTTTACGATGCCAGGCAGAAGTGTCCCCGTCATAAATCTCAATTCCTGGTTTTAACATTTTACAGTGTGCTACAAATTCCTCAAATGTGCGTAATTGATCCTGAGCAAGCGCTTTTAAAGGAAAAATATAAAGGGCTTTGGATTCTGGATTTTTCAACACATTTTCCAGCACGGGAAGATTGTAAATAAGGGTTTTGCCGCTTGCGGTAGGCGTTGCAACAACAAGATGCCAACCGGATCTTATCAAATCAACGGCATCTGCCTGGTGCTGATAGAGATCATGAATTCCGGCTGATTTTATGATATATTTTATTTGTTCCGGCCACGGTTTCCCGGATTTTGACAGGCTTGGAGGATGCTCGGAAATCACCATATGATGAACCACCTGATCCCCAAGACGTTTCGAAGCAATCAGCGATTGTATATATTCTTTTATGCCTTTTGTCTTATGCATGAATTTGATACCTGGAACTTAGCGCCCTTCGGGCGAACTTAAAAATCTCTGACACGGATTTCACTGATTACACTGCCCTTTATTTCATAAATGCGGCAGCATTTATGAAATGAAAGCATTGTTTGAACAATGAACCATTGTTCAAACAACATAAAGCTAATCCGTGGCCATCCGTGTAATCCGTGTCTAAAAAGGAAATTCCTATACTATAGATTTAGGTGATAGGTCTCTCTCATCTTGTTTATTTACTTGAAAAAATAAAAATCTGGTTGTATTATGTCATAAATATTATCCAACCAGGACAAGCTGGAACCAAGAAATATTTGCCACCAAGGCACAAAGACACAAAGGATTTTATTTTGTTATTCTTTCTTAGTGTCTTGGTGCCTTGGTGGCGAGAAGAAAAAAGTTTTGCCACAAAATGTACAATAATTATTACTAGGAAACCAATACCATATCGCATGACGCAATCCCCTTTGCAAGAGAAAGTAGTGACAGGTTATACGAAACAGACCGTTGAAGGAATTCCACCCCTCAAGGAGGCAACCGGTTATCCCACAATTTTTCCCCAGGATCTGTACATATCATGGTAAATCAAATTATTTTATTGTTTATCTTACTGTTGTTGTCCGGCTTTTTCTCTTCTGCGGAAACCGCTCTGTTTTCCATAAGCAAAACAAAAGCCCGGCACCTTGCCAAGAAAAAAACAAAGTCTTTGCTGCTGATCAAACGTATGAAGGATGATCCTCACAGGCTCCTTTCCACAATCCTGATCGGAAACAATTTGGTGAATGTGGGCGCTGCGGCCCTGGCAACGTCTGTAACAATTAATATGTTTCCAAATCATGCGGTGGGTATTGCCACGGGAATCATGACGTTTCTGATTCTGGTTTTTGGCGAGGTAATACCCAAATCGTTTGCCACGCGGAATAATATTTTGATCGCAAGAATGGTCATCTATCCCATATACTGGTTCTTAATTTTATGTTACCCGGTTATCATCTTCCTGAATTTTATACCCAAGCTGACCGGTAAAATCAAGAAAACGCCCACAGTGACGGAAGAAGAATTGATGACTTTCGTTGAAGTGGTTGAAGAAGAAGGAGAAATCAAAGAGGAAGAAAAGAAACTGATACACAGAATTTTTGAACTCGACGATACCAGCACTTCTGAAATCATGACCCCGAGAACAGACATGTTCGTTATTGAAGCCAATGAAAAACTGGTTTTAGAAGATCTCCTTAAGTCCGGTTTTACAAGAATTCCGGTAATTGAGAATGATCTTGATCATGTTATCGGCATCATAAATATAAAAGATCTCTTTTTACATAACGTGACATCAGGCACCCGGATTGATGTCCGCAAAATCATGACAAAACCGTATTTTGTTCCGGAAAATAAAAAATTAGACAAGCTGCTTCATCAATTCAGAATAAGAAAACATCACATGGCTATTGTTGTTGATGAATACGGCGGTGTGTCCGGGCTGATAACCCTGGAAGACGCACTCGAAGAAATTGTGGGAGAGATCGTCGATGAAACCGATAAGGAAGAACCCCATATTGTCAAACAAAAGGGTAAGGAATGGGGGGTTCTGGGGATGGCTGATATTGATGATGTCAATGAAATCATAGGGATGGACATCCCGGACTCAAAGGATTATGACACGTTTTCCGGATATGTCCTAAATACAATCGGAAGAATTCCAATGGAAAAGGAACAAATAATCATTGGAACATATATTGTTACCGTGGAAGAAATGGACGGAAACAGAGTTAAAAAATACAGTATTAAACAGCAATCGCAAAATTTGACCGAACAATAGCGGAAATCCCGATTTATCCTTTGAATTCTTTAAAAAACCGTTAGCAGATCATATCACATTTCTCGATATCCACACAATTTTTCCGATAATACGAAAGCCGTCCATTTCATTCCGACTCAGATAAACAGGTTCATAATCTTTATTGTCGCTTCTGAGAACCAGTTTGCCAGGATGCTTCTCTATTCGTTTTACCATAATTGTATCTTCAATCCCCACGGCATATATTGATCCTGCCAGTATATTTTTTTGGGATGTATCAATCATGACCGTATCTCCATGTTTTAATTCGGGTTCCATGCTGGTTCCATAAATATCGATAAGGATCATATGTGAAGGTGACCCTTTACGATTTAGCCAGTCTGCACTGAACATCCAGTAATCATAAATATTTTCATCAACTTCAAAAGATCCGTCACCGGCGCAGAGCCTGGCTTTAACATGGGGAGCACTCCTATATTCCGGAACAACCACGCTTCCATCCCTTTCCGCGATAAACATCTTCCCCTTGCCGGTCTCAATCCAGTCCGGGTTTATGCCGTATTTCCTGTAAAGGTCCAGTATCCACTTGTCAGGAACCGTTCCCTTGTTTTTGGCCTGGGTAATCCCGGCCCTGTTGATTCCAAGGAGAATTGCAAGCCTGTTCTGAGATGATATTTTAAGCGCTTCAAAAACACGCCGGATAAATATGTCAAATTTCATGATTCATTTCCTCTATCTGGATTAATCACTATTGATGAACTCGTAAAAAGTCCTAAAACCGTCATGCCGGACTTGATCCGGCATCCAGAACCCATTGAATTTACTGGATTCCGGCTTTCGCCGGAATGACAAAAAAGGGTGTTTTTCGACTTTTTACAAAAACGTCAAATCTCGATGAACTCGTAAAAAGTCCGATTTAGACGGTTTCGTAAAAAGTTCAAATTCAAGGCGTGCAAATTTTGTAATCATGAGGCGTACTTTTCGTACGTTGAATGATTACGAAATGCAGCACAACGCAGAAGTTGGACTTTTTACGAGACCGTCACTATTGGATGTTACCTAAAATTTGCATTAACTTTTTTCGGTAGATATAAATTCGAAAAAATTACAATGTGCTATCGAAATGTTTTTATCAATATCCATACACCTATAACGGGCCAAATAAAAGGATGAAATCCGTATTAGATTTCGAAAAAAGTTAACCCTTTGGGAGCCTCGTCTCAACCGGATCTACTGCGTTATCAATCGATTGCAGTATTACAATACGGCTGCACGATTGATGCCTTGTATATCCGGCCGATACAAGGCTTGCAGAATTTAGGTGTTAATTTTTATAAGCATAGACATCATGGGTTAAACTTTGTCTATTAATCACCGGCGGAAAGTCAGGTCTGCTTGCCATATCCAGCGGGCTTTTAACTCCCATGCCGCCTTTATTTAAAACATGAGTATATATCATAGTTGTTGAAACATCTTTATGCCCCAAAAGATCCTGGACGGTCCTAATATCATATCCCGC
>JAYEFV010000116.1:0-4650 GCA_034658755.1 Thermodesulfobacteriota bacterium
ATCGAATAGTACTCCCATTTTGTTTAAGACGATTTTGTCTAATTTTTAATGTAAGGTTCCATCTCCAAATTCGACAGACATGTAAAAGAAGAGGAATCGTCCTCTCAGAAAGAAATTTTTTTAAAGGACAATATATAAATATCAATTGAGGAGGTTTAAAATGAAACATATTACTCATAAATTAAAGATATTTGCTGTAGTTCTAACGGCAATTTTTATCAGTACATCTGGCTTGGCCGCTAGTGGGAAGGGTGTCATTAGTCTTAATCCGACCAAAACACATGCAAATGCCAGCGGAACTGCTTTTATTGACAGTAATCACGTGAGCATTCAAGCCAGGGGGCTTAAATCCAACTCCATTTATACGGTCTGGTTTGTTAATACCAAGCCTAATAAACATGAAACTGGAGCGGGTACGCCTCCATACATGTTTAAAACAGATAGATGGGGCAATGGAAATTATTCAGCCCCACTTAACGAGGCACCTTTTGGAAAATGGGCAATGGTTATGATCGTGCTTCATCCGACAGGGGATCCCAAAGATATGAAAAACATGGTGGGTGCTCTGTCAGCCAAATTATAAAGGCGATTGAAGAAGGGAAAAAGGGATCAGATCTTGAATTATACACTGGTACATTTTATTTCTTCCCCCTAATCAGGGTCTGATCCCAATTAAAATGGTTATAATTTATGTAATTTTCATTTATGTTTCATTTTTGGGGCGATGAATTTCCGGTTTTCTGCAACTCCTTGTCAATTATTTCTGAAAAACCTCTCAGGCTGCGCTTTCGAAGGCTCCGGCCGTTGATGAAAACAGTCGGCACACCCCTGACCCCGGCTTTTCTTCCATCCCGCATGTCGGCATGCATCTTGCCGGCAATGTCCGGGTCTTTCCTGTCTTTTTCAAACTGAACCATGTCAAGTTTCAACTGGCCGGCAATTTCGCGCAGCTTCTCATCGCTGAGGTCCTTGTAGTGTGCGTATAAAAGATCGTGAAAGGGCCAGAACTTGCCCTGCCTTTCTGCTGCCAGGGCGGCTTTGGCCGAAGGTTCGGAATACTTGTGGGATCGGATCGGAAAGTTTTTATAAACGATCTTTACTTGTTTAGGGTAATTTTCGATCACCTGATCGAGGAGAGACGTAAGTCTCGAACAATGCGGTCACTGGAATTCACTGAAAACGGCAATAACCACCGGTGCATTCTCGGATCCCATATAGGGGGAACCGGAAGTGTCGATCTTCTGAACAAATTCCAGCTGGATGACCTGGATGGTTTTGTCCTTACGACTGCTCAAGAAAAGAACATCCGAACCTTGGATCAGCTGTAACCTATCATAGACTTTGCCCACGTTGATTTTTTCGGTCAAACGACCGTTGGCAGAGTAAATTAACAATTCCCCTTTTGGGTTGAGCACATAAATTTCGTTGCGATTGGCCGAAAAAGCCACATCAACCGGCTGATCTTCAAGCTTGTATGTTTTCAGAACATTGTATTCCACTTCTGCATGAACCGATGACAAGATTCCGAGGCATATCAGCAGGATCGGTATTAACGCATTGACTCCGAATTTCATATTAAACCTCCGCTTCCGTTTGTCTGGATTGCGTTTGTCTGGTGGTGGGCAAAAATATCAAAAAAAAAGAATGGCATTTAAAACAAAAAAGCTCAAGTTTTTTTAATTAACCTATTAAACCTTCAGGCATCCTGCAAAATCCTGCGATGTGTTTCTGGTTTATATGTCACTCTTATTACAGCAAAAGTGTGTAAATATTTTCATAAAATTAAGACAAACATATTTTAAATCATTAGTTGTGATCTTCTTATACTTGAGATAACCATATAATTTAATTATAATAAATCTATATAAAACTATTTTGGCCTGACTTTTGCATTTGATTGATAAAAACGTAACAATACCATGCCTGATAATATGTAAAATGAAATTCCTATCATCTTTTTAAAAAGGAGGCAAAGGATGCCTAACATGATACCGATTAAGTTTGAAGATACCAACATAGAAGTTTTGGCTAGGATAGTAAAAGCCGCATCACGTAAATTTGAATGTTCAATGGATATCGACTTTAACAATGGGAACCGAAAGGCCGAATTTGTCGGAGATGAATTTTACAAAGCTTTGATTTCGGAAGAAGTCCAAGATATTTTTGCAAAGAATGAAATATAATCAAGAAATACCAAGGCGTTTCAATGACAAATGATAAGAAATCAATAAAGAAGGAGCAAATAAAAAATGATAAATCTTATATTGATATTGGCATTAGCTCTTGTTTTGTGGGCATGGATTAATCTTTATGCAAAGCGTAAAAAGGAAATAATGACAACGCAGAAACAAACCAAAGAAATTATTTTAAAAAGGATGAAGAGGATTTAAAATGAGGAAAAGCTTCCCCAGAGAAATTAGAAAATCTCTCATGATAAGCAAAGCATGGATTGATAGAAATGCCAGTATATCCCAAAATACTCTTACACGGATAAAACAAGGTAGGGCATGCAGAGTGGAAACAAAACGAAAGATTATTTTGGATTTAGGTTTGAAAAATTCAGAAAAAAACAGGGTGTTTGGTGAAGATATTGAGTTATCTGTCAAAGATAAGCAAAACAGGCGTTCGGGTATGGATCGGCGTAACTTCTTATATGACATTCATATTCCTGATGATAGATCCGGCAAGGAACGGAGAAGCGGAATTGACTTTTGAATAAAAAATAAGTGGTTAGATATCCGCATTAACTTTGATGAACTCGTAAAAAGTCAAAATCCGACGGCAAAGTAAAAAGATCCAAATTGGTGAATTGTTTAATATCAAAGCATACAGCACGGTAAACAGTATTAAAAAGGGGCAAAAGTAGAGCTACATGGATGCCCGAATTTTGTTAAAGAAGCCTTTGCGGCAAACCTTCCGTTAGACCCGATGTTGTAATCTCGATGTAATCCAATTTTCTCTGCAATTCAGCAACAGTGGCTGCGCCGCCGTAAGTTAGCCCTGAGCGCAATCCGCCGATGATGTCGTTGATAATCTTATCTTCGTCTTCCCGATAGGGGACTTGAGTTGAAACGCCTTCAGAGGTTTTCCATTCCGCAATGCCGCCATGGTAGTCCTTTTGGACTTCGCTGCTGGCCATTCCTCGATATGTTTTCACCTTTACTTCTTCTCCATTTTTATTCTTTTTACTAATCACGGGACCGGGGGTCGGCCTGGTTCCGGCCAGCATGCCCCCCAACATGACGAAATCTGCTCCGAAAGCCAGCGCTTTGACAATGTCTCCCGGATACCGGATTCCACCATCAGCTACTATCGAGCGATCCACCCGTGAGCAGTTTTTTATGGCCGTAAGATTGGGCACACCGAAACCGGTCTTAATCCTTGTGGTGCAGACAGAGCCCCCGCCAATACCTACTTTAACGATATCCGCACCGCAGGAAGCAAGGTGATCGGCACCGGCGTAAGTTGCCACATTTCCGGCCATGATGCAGGCTTGATCACCGAGCATCATGCGTATATTTTTGAGGGTTCGTCCTACATATTTAGCATGGGCATGTGCCACATCAATACAAAATAGACCCGCACCCGCGTCTCTTAAAGCTTCGGCCCGTTTCAAGTCTTCGACCCCGCAGCCAACAGACACAAACACCGGATACCTGCATTCTTTAAACATACGAACATTATTGTCTATAGACATATAACGATGTAAAACTCCTATGCCGCCTTTTGCCCCAATATAATTGGCCATGTCCGTCTCGGTGATACTATCCATGTTGGCGGTCATTATTGGTAGCTCAAGAGATAGTTTGCCTTTCTTGCATCTCATTGAAATATCAACTACTTTTCGGGATTCCCAGTGGTTGTATGACGGCACCATGAGAATGTCGTCATATGTAAAGGCTTTCATCGCAAACCCTCCTTGAAAAAAATAAGCTCATATTTATAGTTACTTTATTACTTTTTTAAAAACTTCTCAACTAAATTGGGAGTTGGCAAAAACAATGTTATCATATGCATATAATAAAGCTTGGCTTTAAGCACTAATTTCACCCCTCCTTTTTTATTTTCCTGTAATTGAAAAACAAGCGGTGATAGAAACTTAAACAGATAAAAAACTTCCTACTGGAAATGAAAGGATACTGTTCGTTGATGATGAAAAGTCAATAGTTCATATTGGGCGGAATGGACTGGAGTGATTGGGCTATCAGGTTGAAGCCAAATCGTCTCCCGGGGAAGCTCTGGAATTAATCCATGCCAACCCGGATTGATTCGATCTGGTAATTACCGACATGACCATTACCAAGATGACCGGTGACCAGCTTTTTCAGGAAATTTTAAAGATTCGACCTGATATGCCAACTATTCTTTGCACCGGATTCGAGGTATCAGCCAAAGATGGAGTTACAAAAACAACATGTACAAAAGAGCATCATGTCTTCTTTTTCTTTCTTTGCATAGCTTTTCGCTCGGATAAAAGCTCGGTAAGAAGCTGCTGAATGGTCCAGTTTTCTGACGTTGGCGTTAAGGTCGCCCACAGCGTATTCTTCATGCCGGTTTTTTTGCACACCCTCATCAGGCTGATCAGTTCTTTTTCCATAATGCCGGAAACAATGATCGCCCTTGGAAGTTGTGAAGATTCCCCCTCACCCT
>JAYEFV010000117.1:0-4645 GCA_034658755.1 Thermodesulfobacteriota bacterium
AAAAAGCGCAAAGCACTGGGCATCGACAAGGCCAGGGAAAGGGTGCTCATGGATATGGCGGATCGCCAGGTACTTGAAGCGTAATAGCGGATCGCCGGGAAATGGAAGCGGCTTATCAGCAAGCTTAAGGATGAAAAGCATAACGCTTTGATAATATTATAAAAAAGGGGCTCTCTGTTCAAGAGCCCCTTTTATTTTTACATTGAAAACCTGGTCCTCTCTCCGGGCCGTAGGGCCTACGCCCCAGAGGGGAAGGCGAAAATTTTAACCACAGTAATACTGGTAGTATTTCGAGGATTAAAATTTGAGTCTGACGCAGATATTGGCGGAAAAGACAGTTTTCGTTCAGGCACTATTTATTATCCTTCAATAATCCCGGATAGTCACCTAAAAACCGGTATAACGTGGCCCGGCCCACACCAAGGAGCCTTGCTGCCTTTGCTTTATTCCCCCCGGTTTTTTCAAGGGCTGATTTTACAATCTCAAGGTCAAGTTTCCGTGAGGGCCCACGAGAAGTTCGGAGCACATGATGTCCCTGTAGTTCAATGGGAAGATCTTTGGGCAAAATCATCCGGCCCCTGCATTTTACAATGGCAAACTGAATGGCGTTTTCAAGCTCCCTGACATTGCCCGGCCAATGATAGTCCATCAACAGGGACACGGCGTCATCGGAAATTTCCGGATAATCTTGACGCCCATCCGTTACAATCCTGCTGAAAAAATGGTCAATAAGAAGCGGAATATCATTTTTTCGCTCTCTGAGCGGCGGCAGGTAAATGGGGAGGACATTAATGCGGTAATATAGATCTTCACGAAAATTACCCCTTTTTACTTCGCGTTTCAGATCCCGATTGGCGGCACTGATAATACGTACGTCCACGGATTTGGTTTTCTCGTCACCCACCCGCTCGAATGTTCCTTCCTGAAGAACTCGCAACAGTTTTGACTGCATATCCTTGGGCAAATCAACCACTTCGTCCAGGAACAGGGTGCCGCCGTTCGCCAGTTCAAACCGGCCCTTTTTATCACGCAGCGCCCCGGTAAAAGAACCTTTCACGTGTCCAAAGAGTTCGCTTGCCAGCAATCCCTCGGGAAGCGCACCACAGTTGACCGGCACAAAGGGTTTGTTTGCACGAATGCCTTCGTTGTGAATCGCCGCGGCAACCAGCTCTTTTCCTGTACCGCTTTCCCCCTGGATCAGAACAGAAACATCGATTTCCGAAACATCCCTTATGGTTTCGAACAGCTCCTGCATCTTGGCATCACGCCCGATAATACCGGCAAAGCTCTGATCTGTTTTCAAGCGCCGCCGAAGGGTGTTCAGCTCAGTCATGTCTTCAAGAATAATGGCCGCCAACCGGTTCCCCTCATGGTCGAAGGAGGCAGCGCTGATCAGTAACTGCAGATCCCTTGTTTTCCCGTCAACCGACAACTGAATCTTTGCCTTTTTCCTGTGTATTTGATTTCCGGCAAGAGCCTCAAGCGCTGTGTTGCGAACCCCACAGGTTATACATTCTTCAGCAAAACCACATCCTTTGGGGTTCTTAAATGCATTCACGCATCTTAACGCTTCTCCGCCGCGCTGATCCATTACCTTTGCTCCGGAAATTCCAAAGGTCTGTTCCAGAACGTTGTTCACCGCCAAAACTCGCCGATCACCATCAATGATCAGCACTCCGCAGGGAATCGATTCAAACAGGCTCTTTAAAAACCCTTCTTGATTTAAAAATTCTACAATCGGTTTCATTTTACAGCAGAATTTAGTACCTTAATTGTGAATTTTGTGCTTTTTGTGGCAAAACTTTTTTCTTCTCGCCACAAAGGCACCAAGACACTAAGAAAGAATAACAAAATCCTTCGTGTCTTTGTGCCTTGGTGGCAAATATTTTTTGGTTTTGACCCGTCCGCCTCACTCCGCTTGGCAGGAGGGCGGGCTTGTCCGGGTTGAGTGATAAGAGTTTGTTTTTTCAAATGAAGAGCTTAAAGAAGAGTCGATGGTATGTCAAGGGCAAATCGGTTTAGAAGCCGAGATAAAAGAATAGACATTAAAATTGACAAAGGACAATCGCTTTTTGAATCAGCACAGGCAAAACTCATACCGCATTTTTTTCGGGATATCCTCCTTTCAAATACTCGTCATGTTCCGGCGCGGATTATTTTACACCTATCTGTCTATCTATCTATCTAAGGCATTTCTTGGGGTTAAGTGTAACGGAGACAACGTTATTCGCCACGTTACCGATGGTCGTGAATATTGTTTTTCAAACTTTTGTTTGGGGAGCGTTCTCGGATAAATATCAATTAAGGCGGACACTGATTATATGTGGTGAAGTACTGGCAGGGTTCGGTACTGTTCTGGTCTGGTATGCCCATACACTGACAGATACTCTGATCCTGGCAGGTTATGTAATTATCATCGGTTTATCGCTAATCGAAATCTTCTGGTCCATGTCAAATGTTGTCTGGAGTGCGTTGATATCAGATATTTATCGTCAGGAGGATCGAAATGCAATACAAGGGCGACTGGCGAGTATCGGCGGAATCGGCCGCGATGATTTTAACCGAACTCATTGCAGGTTGGATCGGCAGAAGCATAGGCGATGGAAATTCCCTGATGTTCGGACCAGTTAAAAAACCTTATCGACTTTGCCCTTAAATCGTAATCCTTATTATCAAGTTGGCTCCACTGCGATCCGGAATTGAAATCATGGAATAGTTGTGTTAAAATATAATTTACAGGCTAAAACCTTGGACCATGACCACGCTTTTCGATCCGGAGGCCCAGCCTATGGCCCAAACAGGGAATTATCTTTTTTATTGCCAAATGAAAGAGGTGCATTATGAACCGTAGAGAAATGGAATATGCATTGGAAAGTTGTGAGTTTTTCGAGTTGCTTGGAAAAAATGAAATATCTGAGATCGCCAGCCTCTGCCAAGTGAATACGTATAAAACTAGTGAATATGTTTTTCAACAGGGTGATCACGGAGAACATCTTTATATTATTGCCCAGGGTCATATCTACCTGGAAAGATCCATGGATTTGGGAAAACACAAGGGCAATATCGTCATCGAAGCCCTTGGCAAGGGAAGAGTTTTGGGTTGCTGGTCCACGCTTCTAGACATCCCCCACTCCCTTATGTCCTCGGCTATCTGTCAAAAACCGACAACGGTCTTGGCTATAAAGGGCTCGGATTTAAGGCAGATTATGATCGGCAACACCAAACTTGGATTTAAGATAATGGAAAGGCTTTGTTTTTTACTCCGGGACAGAATACAAGCCGCTTACGGGGCCATGGAGAAAATATAGCAGCCGAATCTTTGTGAGTTTCAAGCACATATCATTATAGTTAGCAATTCTTTTCATAAACACATAACAAATCGATAATGTTTCAACCCAGTAACCATCAACCAACAACTTCCTGTTTTATTTGCACAATCTTTTTGTCCAAAAAAATGGAACAATTTTTAACGAAATATCGAGGTCTGTATCAAAAATATAAGTTTATCCTATTCCAATTGGGGCGAAGCCCCTAAGTTCGTTCAAAAAGATGCGTATTGATGTCATAGAAATGAATTAAAAACCTCGCAAGAACGGCATAATTTCATCTTTTCTTTCCAATATTTATAAATAGTGCCGTCACAAATTGTACCGTTAATAAACCAGCAAAGCTTTCCGGCCTGAAACTCCCATGCCGGGCACTTTTTTTTCTTCTCAGGAGGACATTTATTTATTATCCAACAGGACTTGCGTACTTTGGCGCTCCCTCTCATCCTGGATATTAGAAAAAACATCTGCCGCTCCACATGGGCAGGTACGGACCGCCAGCCTTGCTCGTAACTGTGCACGGCCTTAATAGATACTCCAAGAAGCTGGGCCATCTGTTTCTGCGTCTTGTTCAACCTTTTGCGAAAGCGTGAGAACTCTTTACTGTCCATGGACTCCTCTCTGCTCTTTTTTGTTATACGGTCATCATAAAAAATTTATTGTCGGTTATGACACAAAGTGGTAATATGTGTCAATGGCACAAAGTGGCAGGAAATGTCAATAAAATGTTTTATTCATAATAGGGAGAGAAACATGAGGATCAATCTACTGATTGATGATAATTTGGCGGCAGATGCATCTAAGGTCTTCCATTTACTTCATAATAATTTTACCCTGGTTTTTGAGGCGGATAAGCCGATGATAGCCAGTCTCCCTCGCTATTCACGGGATTTAAGACCTGAGTTGTCCGCCTCAGGCGGTTTGTCAAGGGTTTACAATAGCAGAAACTACACCCGTGAGGTTTTAAATCTGCCGGCCCGCCTGCCCGGTGAAATTCATGTTATTATTCTTTTTCAAAATCATCTTTTGAAGCCCCACACACCGGGCATTCCCAGCCATTCGGCACATCTTCCCATTTTGTTCCCGGATTAACGCCATTGTCAGGATCACCCTGTTCCGGATCATAAACATAACCGCAAACCGTGCATACATACTTATCCATTTTAAACCTCCTTCTCTATTATTTGATCTTTTGATAAACTCGTAAAAAGTCCTAAAACCGTCATGCCGGACTTGATCCGGCATCCAGAAGCCATTGAATTTACTGGATTCCGGCTTTCGCCGGAATGACAAAAAAGGGTGTTTTTCGACTTTTTACG
>JAYEFV010000118.1:0-16971 GCA_034658755.1 Thermodesulfobacteriota bacterium
TTAAGATATTTGAATCTTTTCCATGAAACCGTATTATAACCAATCATAATAAAAAGGTTTAAAAAGATAAAATTGACCAACATTCTCCCGCCATGGCGAGATGAGCGAAGCGAACTAACTTGCAAATATGTTAATTCCTGCCTAAATCTTCAAATCAAACTACTCTAAGATGGAATTATAGGGGAATTAAATTCACAACATAATTAAATTCACAACATAACTGCTATAAAACGCACGTTTAATGTCCAAAAAATTCGTGTGATATCGTTTTTCAATAAGGGTGAATCCTTTTTTGGGGTTTGCCCTTTTGATTTTTATTGGTAGTACACATATTCGATAACCGGAGAAAATAAAGCTTTGAATAGAAATAGATTTAAAACGTTCCTAATAATACTTAACGCAGCCATACTGCTCAACATCATCTTTTTTACTATTGCCGTTGCTCAAGACCTGAATATAGTTCTTAAAAAAGGAGGTGTTCACCCTAAAGTAGAAGGTCATTTATTAAACTTGGAAAAAGAATATAATAAGAGTCTAAAAGCCGCTCAGATGTTTGCCAGGAATAGGAACATAAAAATGGATGCCCAGGAAAACATCACAGTTTTTTTGATTTCAGAGCCTGGGTTAACGATCGATGAGGCATCCATTCAGGCCTTTGGCGCCAAAACCATTAAACGTGCTGGTAATGTAACGAAGATAAAAGTTCCTATCAACATGCTGAGTCCTATAGCTGACCGTGTAATGGGGGTTTCGTTTGTTAAACTACCAGACAAATTTATACCGTTGGCAGTGGAAAGCGAGGGTGTAGGTTTAACCGGGGCTTCCGCCTATCATTCTGAAGGATACACGGGTTCCGGAGTGAAAGTTGCAGTAATAGATTCTGGTTTTGCACAATTATCTTCTGCTGTATCCATTGGCGAGCTTCCAGACAATATTATAAAGGTCGATTGCACAGGGCCAATCTGTGTATCGGCTGATTTTTCTTCAGAAACAGAATATCACGGAACTGGTGTAGCGGAGATTGTTTACGACATGGCTCCGGGCGCTCAGCTTTATCTAATAAAAATCTTAGACACACTCGATTTGAAGGATGCTAAAGATTACGCTATTGACAATGGAATTAAAATCATAAATCTTTCCGGCGGGTGGTTTAACCAAAACTTTTATGATGGTGAATGCTATTATAGCAACTCAGTATGTACTGCCAACGATGCCTATGCAAATGATATCCTCTGGGTCAATGCTTCTGGAAACCAGGCAAATCAGCATTACGAAGCCACGTTCATGGATTCCGACAGTGATGGATGGCACAATGTTTCTGCCTCCGGCGAAACCGTAAATATTTATGCATATTCTGGTGACACTGTTGCAGCATATTTAACATGGAATGCCTGGCCTACGACCGATCAGGACTATGACTTCTATCTTTTAGACAGTGCTTTAAATATAGTAGCAATCAGCGTAAACTCGCAAACAGGAACGCAAATACCAAGTGAACGAATTCTTTATTATGTGCCGGCAACAGGCAATTATCATCTGGGAATCAGTAAACATAATGCCACCTCAAATCATCAACTTGAGGTTTACAGTGTATTTCATGCTTTGACCCCATCGGTGGGATCAAGCAGCCTGATTAATCCTGCGGATGCTATTGGCGTGATGACTGTTGGTGCGATTAACTATAATAATTGGGCAACAGGCCCGCAAGAATACTTTAGTTCTCAGGGCCCTACGAATGACGGCAGAACCAAGCCAGATTTTATGGGTCCCGATTTTGTTACAAATAATATTTATAGCAGTTTCGGTGGTACGAGTGCAGCAAGCCCGCACGTTGCAGGTGCAGCAGCACTCATTTTGTCCAGAAATCCAGCCTACTCCGTCTCCCAACTGCGGGATGCTCTAATATCTTCAGCCATAGATATGGGCAATAGCGGTAAGGACAACATTTATGGCCATGGCCTTGTAAATTTAGATGAATGCCCAAATGATCCCGACAAGACTGAACCTGGCATCTGCGGATGTGGTGTGCCTGATATTGATACAGACAGCGATGGCACTTTGGATTGTAACGACAATTGCCCCAACGATCCCAACAAGATCGAACCTGGTATCTGTGGATGCGGTGAATCTGACATTGATACAGACAGTGATGGCACTTTGGACTGTAATGACAATTGCCCGAGCGATCCCAACAAAATTGGTCCCGGCATTTGTGGGTGCGGTGTAGCTGATACGGATTCAGATGGAGATAAAATCCTTGACTGCCTTGATACGAATGATGACGGTGACAGTTTACCAGATGTAGAGGAACAAGGACCCGGTGGAGATGAACCAAATTATGACGGTAATAATGACGGTATCTCTGACATGCTTCAAGATAATGTAGCATCATTTCGTACTTATGATGGTCATAAATACGTTACTATGGCGTCGCCTGTTGGAACAACAATCAACAACATCAAAGCAGTTACCAATCCTTCTGAGACAAATGCACCTTCAAATGTGGAGTTTTCTTATGGGCTCTTTGAGTTCACTATAAACGGTATCAATACAGGAGATCCTGTAACAATTACCTTGTATTTTCCTGATGGGGTGAGCTTTGATACTTATTACAAGTATGGCCCAACTCCTGATAATGCAACTAACCATTGGTATGAATTCTTTTATGATAGTAAGACGGGTGCAGAAATTAATGGGAATGTCATTACTCTTCATTTCGTAGATGGTATGAGAGGCGATGATGATCTTACGGCCAATGGAACTATCTCTGATATAGGTGGGCCAGGTATATCTCTAAATCCTGGTGGTGGCGGAGGTAGTGGTAGCCAGGTAGTTAGTAGCTCCAAAGGTGGTGGTGGCGGCTGTTTTATCGCAACGGCTGCGTATGGTTCATTGATGGAGCCACATGTGAAGATTTTGCGTGATTTTCGTGACCGTTTTCTGCTTGGCAATACAGTAGGAAAGATTTTCGTTCGTCTTTACTACACCTATTCACCACCTATGGCCGATTTTATTGCAAAACATGACAGCCTGAGAACGATGGTTCGCATAAGTCTATTGCCCGTTGTAGGTGTTAGCTGGATTGCCCTGAAAATTGGCCTTGTATCAACAGTGGCGTTAATGCTTATCTTCATTTCTTGTTTTGTAGGATTTGTCTGGTTTAGACGGAGATATAAGGAATAATCAACCGACAATAAACAGAGCTAAAGGCAGGGTCAGCAACGACTCTGCTCTCGTCTAAGGGCAAATCCTGTAAAATGGATTTACCCTTTGATTTTTTGTGGATTTTTAGATATATGAAATGATCACTAATTACTTTCGGATTGTAATACTGGTGAGGATCATAATGAACCGGAAAAAAAAAGTTTTATTTTGCGCAACAACCTTGTTATGCATAGCGGCAATGTTGGGGATTATCTCCTGGGGTTCTGCCTCTGGAGCGGATCTTCCCGAAATCAAGAAAAGAGGAGTACTGCGTCATCTTGGCGTACCCTATGCCAACTTTGTCACCGGGAGCGGGGACGGTATGGATGTGGAATTGGTCAAGCGTTTTGCCGAACATCTGGGTGTGAGATATGAGTATGTCAAAACCGGCTGGGAAAATGTGATCGGAGACCTTACCGGTAAAAAGGTCAAGTCTAAAGGCAGTGATGTAACGATCCTTGGTGAGGTGCCTGTCAAGGGAGATTTGATTGCCAACGGCCTAACTAAAATACCCTGGCGACAGAAAGTAGTGGACTATTCCACACCCACTTTTCCCACGCAGGTCTGGTTGGTAGCGCGGGCGGATTCAACCATAGAACCGATCAAACCCACTGGCGACATTGACAAGGACATTGTCCAAGTAAAGGAATTGCTTAAGGATCGCTGTGTTTTGGGGAAAGCGAAAACGTGCCTCGATCCTTCCTTGTATCGTCTCAAAGAGACTGGAGCGGAGGTCAAGCTGTTTAGCGGAAACCTTAATGAACTGGTTCCGGTTGTCATCAAAGGCGAAGCAGAAGCCACTATTTTAGATATGACTGATGCGCTGATTGCCCTGGAAAAGTGGCCCGGCAAGCTTAAGGTGATCGGCCCTATTTCTTCAATGCAGGAGATGGGCGTCGCGTTTGCTAAAACATCCCCTGGGCTGCGAGAGGCCTTTAACCGGTTTTTCGAAAAGTGCAAAGCGGACGGGACGTATCAACGCCTTGTGAAGAAATACTATCCGTGCGTGTTCATGTACTATCCAGCGTTTTTTGAGAAAATGTAGTCGAGGATATCGGAACTCTCTGTAAAGGAGTTATTATGAAGATCCACCCATTCAGGGTACTTGCCGGAAAACGAAATCTGGCCGCACTCACCATAGGTTTGGTGCTGCTTCTATACATAGGCTTTCTGATTATCAGCAATTATCTATCCCAGGTCGACCTTCAGAAAACCGCTCTGGAGAAATTGAGGCAGGATACGGAAAAGCTTGCCATGTCGGTGTGCTATTTCTGTGCAGAGAGAAAAATCGACCTTAAAAACCTGTCTGAAAACAGAGCCGTTTCGGTATATTTTGAAAACAAAGCCCTGGGAATGTCCATGGAGTACGGCCTAAAGGCTAGCCTGAATACCATAAGATACCAGTTTGATCGTCTCATGGAAGAAAAGAAGTTTGGCGGTAAAAGGATCTATCCCCGGGTAACTTTTATCAGACCCAATGGGGAATTACTTGTCGATACCGGTCTCATAAACCTTGAGCAGGATCAAGGGCGTGACTGGAATGAATTTCTTACTCCGGACAGCCGCGATGTGACTTTCATTGACAAGCACAATCCACAGATTCCGATGATGATTGTTACCATCCCATATTTTTTTAAAGGCAATTTTGCCGGTCAGCTCGTAGCCTGGGTCAATCTTGTAGATGTTTGCGAACATCTCGTTAAAAAAGGCGGACCTAGTAATAGATATACCAGTTTCGTCTCTATTAAAGACCATCTTCAATCTGCAGAGTATATGCGGGCCAAGTTTTCCCCTTTCAGCCTGTCCGAGCTTATGAATATAGAAATGGGGAAAACTCGCCGTCTTGAGGTGACCGATCACACGGGAATTAAGAGGGACATGATCGTTATTCGGGTTCCGATCAAGGGAACCCCTCTCTTCTTAACTTGGGTTATGCCGGCTTCAGATATATTAGGACGCAGGTCGCCCTTTCATCTTCTTGTGGCAATGGCGGTGTTATCAATAGCCGTTCTGATCGGGATGATGCTTTTTTGGCGGGTCACCACAAACAATTTGGTTCTCGAGGCTCGCTTTGAAGAGGCGTCTAAACGGAGACAGGAAATCGAAGTAAAAAACAGGCAGCTTGAGCAGGAAATCAACGAGCGAAAGCTGGCAGAAGAGGCGTTGCGGGAAAGCGAGGAGCGTTTTGGACTCGCTTTGCGGGGCGCGGACCTCGGCCTGTGGGACTGGAATGTTGAAACGGGGGATGTGATTTTCAACGAACGCTGGACTAAAATGCTTGGATACTCGCTTGACGAAATCGAGCCGCATGTCCGAGGCTGGAAAAAACTGCTTCATCCAGATGACACCCCCCGTGTTATGGAGGTTTTGAAGGACAATCTTGAAGGGAAGACAACTCTTTACGAGACCGAGTTTCGCCTCAGGGCAAAAGAGGGAGGCTGGAAGTGGATTCTGGCCCGCGGTATGATTTTCGAGCGTGATGAAACCGGCAAACCCCTCCGCTCGGTCGGGACGCACCTAGACATCAACGAGCGCAAACAGGCTGAGGAGTTACTGCGCAAAGCGCATGACGAACTGGAACGACGGGTGAAAGAGCGTACTTCCGAATTAATGGAAGCAAATGAACAACTGAAGGGGGAAATTGAAGAGCGCAAGAGGGCTGAGGAGACCCTACGAAACAGCGAAGAAAAATTTAGGTTTCTCGCAGAAAAGATGGTCGATATCGTTTGGACCATCGACCGGGATTTTAAAACCACATATGTGAGCCCCTCCATCGAGAATGTACTAGGCTTTACACCGGAAGAACGAAAACGGCAATCCTTGGAGGAAATGATTACACCGGAGTCTCTTCAAAAGGTCCAAGAGATGTTTATAGGAGAGCTTCAGAGAGATGAGGAGGGCACTGTTGATCCGGACAGGTCAGTCACAATCGAGGTCGAGTACTACCGCAAGGACGGCTCTACCGTCTGGATGGAAAACATCGTGAAAGCGATACGGGATCCCGGTGGAGCAATTGTCGGGATGCATGGTGTCTCGCTTGACATCACTGAGCGCAAGATAATAGAGGAAGAGAAGACCAAACTCCAGTCTCAACTCCAACAAGTCCAAAAAATGGAATCCATCGGCACATTGGCCGGCGGCATTGCCCATGACTTCAACAACATACTGGGGATAATAGTTGGTAATACTGAAATGGCAATGGATGATGTTCCGGAGTGGAATCCGGCAAGGCACAATTTGGGAGAGATTCGCACTGCCAGCATGCGCGCCAGAGATATGGTCAAGCGAATCTTGGCCTTCAGCCGCCAGAGCCCACAGGAAAAGAAACCGGTTAGGATTAGCCCGATTATCAAAGAATCTCTCAAGTTATTGCGATCTTCAATTCCAACGACAATCGAAATTCACCAGAATATTGCAAGCGAGTCAGATACCGTTCGTACAGATCCGACACAAATAAACCAGGTCCTAATAAATCTTTGCACCAATGCAGCCCATGCCATGGGAGAAAAAGGGGGTGTCTTGGAGGTTAGCCTTAAAAATATTGAAATAAACGAGGGTTCTGCAATTCATTATCATGACTTATCCTCTGGGAAATATGTAAGACTGACAGTAAGTGACACAGGTCATGGTATTGAACCCAAGATCTTGGAACGGATATTCGACCCATATTTTACCACTAAGAAAGTAGATGAAGGTTCAGGGATGGGGCTTTCTGTGGTCCACGGCATAGTCAAAAGCCATGGCGGTAGTGTTTCAGTAAATAGTGAGCCAGGAAAAGGAACTATCTTTCATGTATTTTTTCCCTGCATTGAAGATGAGCCGGAACCGGAAATTGAGATTACAGTTGAGATTCCCAGGGGCAAGGAAAGAATACTTTTTGTTGACGATGAGAAGGCTATGGTCGATGCAATTCAACCGATGATAGAACACCTGGGTTATCAAGTGACTGCAAGGACGAGCAGCATTGAAGCCCTGGAGGCCTTTCGTGCAAATCCTGATAGATTTGATCTGGTCATTACCGACTTTACCATGCCCAATATGGCAGGAATGGAACTGGCTAAAGAACTCTTAAAATTGCGGTCTGATATACTTATAATTCTTTGTACCGGGTATAGTGAACATATAAATGAAGATAAAGCGAAAGGAAGCGGGATTCGTGCTTTTGTTATGAAGCCTGTTGTTTTGGGTGAAATCGCAAACACTATCCGAAAGGTGCTGGATCAGGAAAAGGAGCAATAAACCATGGCTATCATTCTAATCATAGACGATAATAATCAATTTCGAGCAATGCTTCGGGAAATGCTTGAACGAACCGGTTATAAGGTTGTGGAAGCCTCTGATGGGAAGGAAGGTATAAAACTCTATCGAGAGAAAGCCACTGACCTGATTATAACAGACCTTATTATGCCGGAAAAGGAAGGGATCGAGACCATCATGGAGCTTCGCCGGGATTTCCCAGATGTCAAGATCATTGCCATATCTGGAGGTGGGAGACTCGATCCAGGGCAATATTTATCTATGGCTCAAAAGTTAGGGGCACAGAGAACATTTGCCAAACCTGTTGCACGAGCAGAACTTTTAAAAGCGGTTAGGGAACTTTTAGGATAACCATAAGCAATTGCATAACAATAGACATAAATTCATCTAAATAACCGTTCATTAGCCAGTCAATATTACTTCCTTTATGTGCAAATTATAGCCGTCACGCAAAACACTTGATATCTATTGGTGTTAATGGATTTCAGGTCATGGTAAGAACACAACAGTTGATTTCGGTTATAAACCTTCACTTTTCGGCAATTGAAGATTGAGGCACGACACTTTTAAAAATTCTATTTCCCTCCTTGAAATATTAAAATCCATAAACCCAGCAAGATGAATAAAGCTCCGGCCCCTCCTTTAATATAGTTTGCCGGAATTAGCCTACTTACAGCAGATCCAAAGACAACTGCCAGCAAAGAGGTCAATATAAGTGCACACGCAGAACCTATAAATACAGCAAGCTTTGATTTGCCTTCAACAGCAAAAGCAAAAGTTGCCAGTTGAGTTTTATCGCCCAATTCAGCGAGAAAAATCATTCCAAAAGTTGTTAGCATCACCTTGAAATCCATGTTTTGGTCCTCCGTTTGCAAGTGAATCTATAAAAAAACCATTTTTTTATGAAATCAAACAAGTTACTAAAGCTAATAGCTGTTTCTTTTAAACGAGAAAATGGTTTACAGTTTTGAAATCACAAAGTTTTGACATAAGTCCGTATAGGTGATATTTTTGATTGATATAAACATAGTTAGTGCCTGAACGAAAACTGTCTTTTTCGCCAATATCTGGGCCTGTCTCGTGGAATGCGTAGAAGCCATTTCAAAACCTTCCAGCGAGTGATTTTTAAGTATCAGACGTTAAGGTGATTGTTACCGCAAAACCTTTGGGTTTAAGGTTTCGGGCGGAAACAGTGCCTTTGCACGTTTCAATACAGGTTTTTACGATGGCAAGTCCGAGGCCGACGCCACCGGAACAGCGATCTCGAGAGGGTTCGGGGCGAAAGAAAGGCTCGAAAAGCTGTTCCACAAGGTCACCGGGCACGCCCGGACCGGAGTCTTTGACCTGGATCTCTATTTTATTTCCTTCTCTTTTAGCTGAAACGTGAATCGGTCCTGCGTCTCCAGCGTATTTTACGGCATTTCTGATAATATTGGCCAGTGCTCGGGCCAGAAGCTCGGGATCTGCGATAACCCGGATCTTGGGATCGATTTTCGTGATAATCTCCGTTGTGGGCATGCTCTCCCGTTGCACCGCCCGTTGCAATACGGGAAGGAGTTCAATTGTCTTCAGCATGACCTTTGCCGTGTCCATTTCGGCCCGTGAAAAGGAAAGCAGTTCGTTGACCAGGTTCGACATGTGTGTCACATCTTCCATAACATCGACCACCTGCTTTCGGTTATTTGCATCCACGCGTTGTTCCAGTATGCCGAGCCCGATCTGAATCCGGGCGATGGGGGAGCCCAGTTCATGTGCCACATCACCCAAAAAACTTTTCTGGCCTTTCACAAAACCGCATAAGCGCGAAGTCATGTGGTTGATGGAACTTCCCAGACGCCCGATTTCATCGGCCCGCGGTTCATTTATGCGCACATCAAACCTTCCCTTGGCAATCTCCTCGGCTGCGTGAGTCATTCGGGCAAGCGGTCGAGTGATGTTTCTCACCAACGGTATCCACAACAACACCGAAATAAGCATCACCGCCGCCGCGACAATAATTAACGGAAGGGGATCGAAAAAAAAGCCGTTTCCCGTTATAGAATCTGACACGGCAAGAAGTACGGCGCGCACGGGGGGGCGTGATGGTGTAAGTGACACCGGGATCCGAACCCCGGCCCAGTATCGCGTCGGATTTTTCGTTCGCATCATGAAGCGACGCTTTTTGCCTTGCTTATCGCGGTGTTTGGGCGGCAGTGAAAACTCGCCCTTTGGGGGTTTCGGCCGGAAAGCGCCCATGACCATTTTCATCACAGACTCCGGGATATCCATATCCTTTGATAAAGATTGGAGACCGCCTTTAGGCAAGAGAGCAAAGTCCACCTGATGGATCTCTGCATGTCGGGCGAGCACATCAGACCAGTTCGCGGTGGGCACCTGATTCAGTTCATGGGAGATCAGCCTTCCGGCAGTTCGCAATCGATCCGATGCCTGTCGACCAAAAATAGCATGCAGATCTATCTGGGACTGAAACGCGAAGAACACGACCAGGACCGCCGCTACAAGGGCCAGGTTCATAAAAAACCAGAGGAGGATTTTGGAGAATAACGATGAAAAAGGCTTCATAATTCCTGACTCCTCGGGTCTATAAACATATACCCGGCGGATCGAACGGTTTTAATGAATCTGGGGTTTCGGGAATCATCTCCCAGCTTCCGCCGCAGCGAGGAGATATGGACATCCACGGAGCGGTCGAAAACGTCGTAGCTTCGACCGGCAACAGCGTCCAAAAGCTGATCCCGTGTTAATACCCGCCCTGCAGCCTTGGCCAAGCACATCAGAAGATCGAATTCGATGGGTGTCAGGTTCAGTATATCAGCGCCCAACCGAACCATTCGGGAGGTTTGGCTGATTTGGAGATCTCCCAGAATCAATGCTTTATCCATGGCATTGGGGGCGGGTTGACGTTCGGATTTGAAAGATCGGCGGGTCACGGCGCGAAGGCGCGCTAAAAGTTCCCGTGTGGAAAAAGTCTTGGGCAGATAATCATCGGCCCCCATCTCAAGTCCCACAATTCTGTCGGTCTCATTGCCACGCGCGGTGAGCATCAATACCGGGATGTCCGATTCCTTGCGCAACCTTTTCAACACTTCGAACCCGTCCATCTCCGGCATCATGACATCGAGAATAACCACTTGAAAATCCCCGGCCAAGACCTTTTCCAGTCCATGGGTCCCCGTGTGGGCAGCCTCCACATCATAGCCCATAGGCTCAAGGTAGTCCCTGACCAGCCTGCAAAGCTTTTTGTCATCATCGACAATCAAGACTTTAATTCTGGAAGGCGAACTTTCCTGATTCTCCATAACTGTACCCGATTTTAATATCCGTCTTACCTGCTCCTATTATTTATTTGATTTATAACATCAGTGCAATATACTTTACAAAACATTTACAATTTTGCCCTGGAATCAACATAAATTCTTTACATTCATCCCTTATAATAAATTCAAAACCAAGGAAAAATTCCTTGAAAACCAACAATCTCAAAAAGGAGGTACATCATGCATTCGAATCTTAGGCAAAAATTCTTTACAGGCGCAATGGTTTTTTTGGTCATGGTATTTTTCATTCCGACTTTTGCGGGAGCATTTACGCCAGGCAACTGCACGCCTCACAAGGGATTTGGCATGAAAAGGCATCACGTGTCGCCTTTGGGAATCTGGCGGAACCCAAAAATGATTCAGGAACTGGGGCTCACCGACGAACAGGTCAAGGGGCTCAGGGAAGCGGATTTTGCCCATCGTGAAAAGCATCTGAAATTGAAATTCCAGCTTGACGGTCTTCACCTTCAATTGGAGAAATTGTTTTCCGCCGATCCCGTGGACGAGCCGGATGTTCTCAAACTCGCCCAAAAGATTTCAGATCTGAAAGGCAAACTGTTTGTCCAGAAAATTGAGTCTCGCCTGGCAGTTGGAAAGCTGTTAAATGCGGATCAACTCAAAAAACTGGAGGTGTTTGACTTGCATCACTATGCAAAGCAAGGTAAAAAGCATGGAAAGAGAAAACATTGAAGGAATCTGTCTAAAATTGAATGTGTAAACTGAAGCAAATGGTAAAGCATCTCATTATCAACCCCGACTGTTCGGCCTGCCACATATATCAGCAGGTCGAACAGGGATCACTTTTGATCAGAATCGGAGTTCACTCGATGAAAAATCCTTCCGGAGAATAGGCCGTTCATCTTTTGTTGATATCATTTCTACGATCGTCGTGATCACCGGGATTTTAATGTTCTTTCACATTGGCTCACGCGATGCGCCTGGATTTTTCCAGAAGTGCGAAAGGAGACACTATGAGAGCTGCAACACTCATTATGCGAGGATTGGCATGGATGATCATCGCCATGCTCGTCATAGCTCCCGGAATATCTGCACAGGATTTCGGGCAGCCAGAGCAAACAGACAGGTTCAGGAAAGAAGAACTGGATCAGATGCTTGCGCCAATCGCGCTGTATCCCGATTCGCTGATCGCCCA
The DNA here is from genome assembly GCA_034658755.1 of Thermodesulfobacteriota bacterium. Lineage (GTDB taxonomy): Bacteria > Desulfobacterota > Desulfobacteria > Desulfobacterales > UBA11574 > S5133MH16. Next base: position 11,932 of record JAYEFV010000118.1, read on the forward strand.
GATACTGATGGCATCGACCTATCCCCTCGAGGTCGTTCAGGCCGAGCGTTGGGTGAAAGAGAACAAAAACTTAACGGGCGATGCGCTGGACGACGCCCTGAAGGAAAAACCCTGGGACCCCAGCATAAAATCTCTCTGTCATTTCCCTGATGTGCTTTTTGCAATGAGCGACAAACTCGACCAAACAAGTAAACTGGGAGATGCTTTTCTGAGTCAAAATGATGATGTCATGGCGACCATACAGCAATTGCGACGAAAAGCCGAGAAGCAGGAAAACCTCAAGACAACCGAAGAACAGAAGTCATCCACCAAGAGGATGCCATCAGGATCGAACCTGCCGACCCGCAGGTTGTCTATGTGCCGGTCTACGATCCGTTCTATGTCTATGGTCCGTGGTGGTATCCGGCATATCCACCTTATTACTGGTACTATCCGCCCGGTGTAATTATAACCGGCGGTTTTATCAGTTTCGGACCTCACTTTTTTATCGGAATCGATTTATTCTCATGGAGCTGGTTCGACTGGCATAGGCACCATATTTATATAGATGTCCATAAAGCGAGACGATTCCACAGATTCCACCACAGGCATGATTCCGGCCGGTATTTCTGGCGACATAATCCTGTGCACAGAAGAGGCGTGGCTTACAGGGACAGAAGAACCAGTGAGAGATTCGGACAGAGACCGTCACGAAGATCGGGGCCTGGCCCGGAAATGCGCGGGTACCCGGTAAGAGACCATAGAAAAAGGGCCGTCGATTTGTCGAGGAACCGCATCAAACGAGGGGGACCAGCGGATGTGTCCCGGATAAGAACTGAACGAGAAAGTATCCGGCGTACCCAAGAACACCGGAAAAAAGCGGATGTGTCCCGGATAAGAACTGAACGAGAAAGTATCCGGCGTACCCAAGAACACCGGAAAAAAGCGGATGTGTCCCGGATAAGAACTGAACGTGAAAGGATTCAGCACACCCAAGAACGGCGGAAAAAGGCTGGCGCACCCGGAGCAAGGCCCGAGGGGAAAAGACTTCATATACCTGAAGGCCGGAATACTCCATTCCATGGCGTCGGCAACGGAAGCTTTGAACGCAGGGCAAGCGAACGCGGGATCCAAAGCCGTCAGAGGAGAGACACGAGACATCAGGGTGGCAACCTACAGCGCCGGGGCGTCGGCTCCCGGAGTAGCGGTCAAGGCAGCGGACGGCAAAAGAAGGGTACGCTGATGCGGACCTTTCGCCGTTCCACGGATATTATTTCAAAATACTCAAGAGCCAGGGGAAACATGCCCAAGGAGGCGCGTACGATTATGTGGTTAAAGGGAAGATGCTTTTAGGCTTTGCACTGGTCACATATCCAGCGGAATACGGGAATTCCGGTGTTATGACCTTTATTGTGAATCAGGAGGGGATCATTTATCAAAAAGATCTTAGCAAGGATACGACGCGTATCGCTGAGGAGATGAAGATTTTCGATCCCGACAAGACCTGGAAAAGGGTAAAGGAGACATTACCGCAGCAAGACAAATAACCGGCTTTTCCATATGATCAGGGTAACTAATCTCGAAAAAAACACAATACATGAAAAACAATCGTGTTGAAAAGTGGCAAAAGTTTGCTCAGCACATGGAGACATACATTCGGACAGAACTGTATGCCCCTCTTTCGGATGAGGAGGGGCAATATTTTTTGGCCTATATCTGACTTTATATAAATGATATATGTTGGAGATAGTGCAGGTTTTAAAACGTTCAAAAATCCTGTGCTCACCATTAGTGATCCAAACTTTCCTCCTTTTCCAGATATATATTTGAAACACAAAATATTTTCGCATGGTCGGATTTCCGCTTTATAGCAGAGATATTGAATCGGGGCTTTTTACAGCTCGGTAGGAGGTATCACAAGTTTTGAAGCCTCAAAAAATCTGCCATCTATTGCACCTATCTCAAATTTTGAAGTGATGATTTGCCGAAATCGATACCATTCACGGTAAGGTTGTGTGGGTATGTTGAATTTTAATTTAAATTAATGGTTTCAGGAGAAAATTTGAGATTTGTTATTTTTTTTAACTCATCCCTAACAGATAATCCTATTTTTTCCAATGTATACGGTTTTTTTACATATGCTCCAGCACCAAGTCTTTGAGCCTCTTTTACGCGATCTGTCTCAGAAAACCCACTTGCAATGATTGCTTTTTGCTGTGTATGCAATTTGATAATTTTCTTATATGTGTCAAGGCCATCCATGCCTGGATCCATAACCATATCAAGTACGATTAAATCTACGGTGTGTTCTTTTAGATATTCAACGGCTTCTTCACCGCTTGAAACAGCATGGGCTGAGTAACCCAATGTAGTCAACATAGTAAGTGCTAACTCTATTTGCTCTTTTACATCATCTACCACTAAAATTGACTCTCCCTTGCCCATATAGTCTTCAACAAGTAATATGCCTTCCTTTTTGGCCATTTTTTCCCGGCTTGCAGGAAAATAAAGTGTGAATGTGCTTCCTTTTCCTTCTGTGCTTTGAACATCAATATATCCTTTGTGGTCTTTTACCGTGCCCCATACAACCGCCGTGCCTAATCCTGTTCCGCTTCTTCCCATCACCTTTTTCGTATAAAAAGGCTCAAATATCCGCTCTAAATCTTTTTTAGAAATCCCGATGCCGGTATCAGAAACCATAAGGGTAATATATTCACCTTCCTCTACACTGTCATAACCGTTTATGGGTTTGTCAATGTATCGATTTTCTGCGGATATGAAAATCTTTCCCCCATCGGACATGGCCTCTGCTGCATTGGACACTAAATTATCAACAGTTTTGAACAGATGAACAGAAGAGCCCGAGATATTTAATAGATCTGATTCAATATTGGTCTCTATTTCAACCCAAGGATGGTATAGTTTCAACTTTTCATGCTCTGGGCTTTTCAAATATTCAAAAATAATATATTTTAGGTTCACTACCTCCTTAATACCCACCCCCCTTCTTGCTAGAGTCAACAGATCCTGCACAATAGCAGCAGCCTTATTCCCTGAGTCTTGTAACCTTAAGATGGACTTTCTTAAGGGACTGTCTTCCGGGATTTGCATTAACAACAGTTCAGGATAACCAACAATAGCGGAGAGCATATTATTGAGATCATGAGCCACCCCTCCTGCTAAAGTGCCTATGGCCTCCATCTTCTCGGCTCGCTGGAGTTGTACTTCAAGTTTCCTTTTCTCCTCTTCCTCCCGTTTGCGCTCGGTGATATCACTAAGGATCACGATGTTGCCGGCTAGTTTGTCCTTCCCATCTATAAAACGAGACGCGCTAATTTGGATGTCTAACAACCTACCGTCTTTGGTCAAACGTCTGGTCTCGAATGACACGGTCTTTTCGCCCTGAAGCATCCTTTCTATCGCAGCTTTAGTCTCCGGCAAGTTCTCTTGAGGAACAAAATCAATACGGTTTCCAATAACCTCGTCCCTCGACCAACCAAAGGTTTGCTCGAAAGCATGATTAACATAAGAAACTTTTCCTTGGATATCATAAACCACAATTGGATCTGGAGAGGCTTCTAACGACAAGCGATGTCGTTCTTCACTCTCCCGCAATGCCGCCTCCGATTGCTTGACCTCAGCCATCATCTTTTGCAGATCTCGGTTGAGGCTTTTAATCTCCTCGAATGATCTGGCGTTTTTCAGTGCAACCACCAGATTGTTGACGAGGGTGTTCATTAGTTCTTGGTCATCTGCGTTGTATGGTTCGCCGATAAGTTTGGACCCCAGTCCCAGAAGGCCTTTACAATCCGTATTTACGTCAAAAATGATAGCACAGATCATTTCGGGCGGAAGAAGACCGTGGCTTTTGAGATCCGCTTCGCTTTGCAGCGACTTCGCTAGATCGGCGGAAAGTAAAATTTTACTGCCGCCGGTTCGCAACAATAAGATATCGTCGGCCTGAAATCCTAAAGATATAAATCCGTTTATTTCTTCGGAGGGTACATCCACCGTCAGTATAAATCCTTCGGCCACACCGAAATTGCCCATGGTCATCATCAAAAAATTCTTTAAAATCATTTCATAATCGACGCTGCCGAAGATGTCTCTGCTCACATCATAAAGGGTCTTTAAATAATAGACGCGCCGGTCCAGCTCCGTCTGGATGTTTTCCGCCTGGAGGAGGGAAGTTCTGAGTTGCTCGATTTGCTCCTGAAGGTTCATAATGTGCCTTTGCTCGATCTCTCCCTGAGCGTTCTAATTGGTTATTAAAGCAAAAATCGTGCAAGGTTCAACATTCTAATTTAATAAAAATGGGTTATCTATTAAATATCATCCAGTTAGGCCATATTGGTGGATTGCATACCAAAATGAATTGACAATAATTGACAACAATTTTGCTTTTTATTGACAGTTTTTACAATATGTTATGTTATATAGGGAGAAAACTGAGAAGTTTCAAAGGATAGGGCATCAGGTTCGAAGTAATTTATGGAAGATAATTGAAATATTATAACAAAATCATAAAAAGTACAGATCACTTGCCATGCCATGAAATTTATCAAAACCAATAGATATCAAACTCGAACTGTAAATATCAAGACATAGTTGTTTTAAAGATATCGTTTTCTGATCTCAGCTCTGGCATTGGTTGTGGTATATTGAGATTATCTCAAGGTAATCGTGCTGTTCAAAACCTGACATTTTTGCCAATCATGCAAAATTTTTTTGATTATTTGGATACAAAACAGAATTTAATAATCCATGTACCTTATACACTTTTACCAAAGAATATATTAAGTTGCAATCGGTCAACAGTATGATTTTTTCGTATTTTTAGGTCGAGGTTTCTGTATCCAGAAAAATAAACATGCATACAACCTTTCTGTTCTAACCCTCAAATTCTCAAGAACCTTAACCTCCGGCAAGTTTTACAGTGTATCCCTGTCGTTTGATCTCTTTCAAAAGAGTCTCCCTGTGATCTCCCTAGATAAGGATAATTCCGTCTTTTACTGTACCGCCGGTGCCACATAAGCGTTTCAATGTTTTGGCAAATTGGTG
>JAYEFV010000119.1:0-4630 GCA_034658755.1 Thermodesulfobacteriota bacterium
TCTTTTTAGGTGTAAAACTCTGGGTTAAAAAACCTGAACTTGCTTCAGGCAAGTACGGAAACCGCACTGGTCTGGGGTGGGGGAACTTCACGAGTGGCCTTGTTATAACACTGTCTAACCCAAAAGTAATTCTCTTCTATTGTGGTTTTTTGCCTACCTTCCTTGATTTGTCACTTCTTACACTGATGGACTTGATGGTAGTAGTGGCTATTGTTACGACTGTCGTAGCGAGTGTCTTGGGGATATATGCGTTTCTTGCGAGCCGCGCTCGGCAGATATTTACAAACCGAAAGGCCGTTCGGCGACTCAATCGAACCGCTGGGGGTGTGATGGTAGCGACTGGAGTCGTAATAGCAACTCGAACATGACTGCTGGGAATCAAAACCGTTCGACCTGTGCGGTTAGATGTAACCCACTGAGATCTATCAATCTGTTAATAATACTCTAAAGAGCCAATTTGGAGATAAGGCTTGAAAAACTTTATTCTATTTTCAGCCTCTGCAATTATATGGGGCTCAACCTGGCTGGCGATTAAATTTCAGCTTGGATTGGTTGATCCAATAATTTCAGTTTCATACCGTTTTATTTTAGCATCATTTATTCTACTTCTTTTTTGTCGAATCAGCGGGTTGAATTTAAAATACAATGTCAAAGAACATCTTTTTATTGCCCTGCAAGGATTTTTTCTGTTTGGGATAAATTATTGGCTTGTATATCTGGCGGAAGTTCATCTTCCAAGCGGATTAGTAGCTGTGATATTTTCAATGATTATCTTTTTTAATATTTTTAACGGGGCAATATTTGTAGGTTCCCCCATTCGAGTACGGGTAATTGCCGGTGCGGCTTTAGGTATTGTTGGGATCGGATTAGTATTTAAACAGGAACTTCTCTCGTTTAGCCTGTCAAGTGATAATTCGTTAGCCTTAGTAATAGCCGGCTTAGGGGCATTAACTGCTTCATTAGGAAATATAACTTCCGTGCATAATCAAAAAATAAACTTACCGGTCATTCAAACAAATGCATTCGGAATGATGTACGGCGCTCTGTTTATGTTAATCATCTCCCTAATAATGGGTAAACATTTTAGTTTTGAGATTTCCTATGCCTATATAAGTTCCCTTTTATATTTGTCTGTTTTCGGGTCTATAATCGCTTTTACTTGCTATCTTACATTACTTGGTAAAATTGGCGCAGATAAAGCGGCTTATGTAACCTTAATAATTCCGGTTATTGCATTAATATTGTCAACAATTTTTGAAGAATATACATGGACATTATATGCTTTTATTGGCGTAGCTTTGATACTAATTGGAAACATGTTAGTGTTAATAAAAGTGAAGCGATAGGATTTATTTGAGCGAGCCCTTAGTCCGGGCGCACCATTTCGTTGGATCCAGTGGTTGGCTGTAAAGGAGGAGCCTAAATGAAAAACAGATTTCACGGTATTTCCAGTCTCTTCTTAATCATTTTATCAATCATAGTAGGGTTATTATCTATACTGAACGAATCCTTTGTTATGGGATTGTGGTATATTGCCATCATTTTTCTTTCACCACCAATAATCCTATATTCCTTCTGTGCAAAGTGTATTTGCCGATTAGATTCATGCAGGCATATTTTTCCAGGGAGGTTGTCACAATTACTTCCGCCAAGGAAACAGGGCCATTATACTTTTTGGGATATTTTTTGGACATCAGTAGCCCTGTTAGCCCTTCTCTTATTTCCTCAGTATTGGCTTTGGAAAAATATAACCTTTTTCATCATCTTTTGGATATCTTGTTTTATAGCACTTACTGAAATTTTGCTTTTCGTTTGCAGGGGATGCAAAAATAAAAGATGTCCAATATGGGAAATCCTGCAAACCTCTTCATAGCCTCAATTGCTTATATATCCACTTGATAAGGTTCTGATAAAAAGCAAGAAAGTCATCAAGATCAAAAGCAATTCGCAGGGGAGGAATCATTTCAGGCATTTCTTTGATGAACGCTATGCCTTCTTCCAATTGAAATGCCACTGTGGGAGGATCATCAAAGATTGCGTCTTTTTCTTTCGCCATTGCATAAATTTTATCAAACTCAATTTCCGGCATTTTATTGAATATGGCGTAGAGATCCACATAATCCTTTGGCTCCGATCGACTAACACAGGTGCATAGTTTATTTGAAACGATACTGGGGATAGTATCAATGCGAACCCGGTGTCCGTTTTCAAGAGTTACAAACGGGCGCTGTTCATCTATCGAAAGAGGGTCAATAGCTATATCAACCTTTGTTTCATGGATAAGACAGGACAAAAAATGAGGACTTTCCTTGATGACAACGCTCTCTCCTGGCCAAAGGCCCTTTATCCAAAAGGCAAGATCAGAAAGGTTGACTTGCTGCAAAGAGAATAGGTCAAGATCATTAGAAACTCGGTGGTGAAGATAGAATACCGAAAGAGCAGTGCCCCCTGTTAAAAAAAAGTGCTCCTCAATTGTAGGTTCAATGATGAGCTGCAGAAGCACTTCCCTTTGGCCTTCTGACACGTAACAAGACTTACATTCCTTAGGATTAACCATAGACTTCAATAATCCTTTTCCACTTCCTATATGTGTAAGGCGTTAGCTTTAACCGGGTCAATTCCTGGGAAATAGTGTCAAGGGGAAAATATAGGAGTGTATCCACAACTCTGCCGTACTCTAAGAAACGTTTCAAGAGCCAACGACGGAACCTCTGATTCTCCTGTTCCAGCAAGTGCCGACGTATTGTGTCTGGATCAGTAAACTCCGGATAATCCCAGAAAACAGCATTAAGATAGTTCATCATAAATCCAATAAATATTGACGAAATTTCATTACTTTGTTTGAGCAGTATAAGGTGAAATGGCCTTTTATGTCAAGTGTAAGGGAGGAGCCATAATATCCGAACTTTTTGAGAAGTTACCGGTTTTTTGGCTAACCTATTGTATTTGTACTTTAAAGCGCTGCCAGATATTGGCTGATCGTTGTTTTTTACATTTTTTTACATTTCTTTTGCATTCTTTTACAACCCGGAAAAACATTCTTAACAATTATCATATATTCTACCTCCCAAATGAAACAAAAAACCACAAACCATTAAATTGAGGAGGAGAAAAATGAAATCTCGAAAAAAGTATTTTGTCATCGGAGCCGCTATTCTGTTATTCGCACTTCTTGCTGGGGTCACTTTTATTGCAGCGTGTGGGCCTCCCGGATTCTGCGACATGGGTCCTCATCGCATGTTCTGTGGTGAAGACTCCCATCCGAGGTTTTTTGGCAAGGACTTTTCGGAGTTCATTCTGGCGCGAATTGACAGCAGGGTGGAGGATCTGGATCTTTCAGAAACTCAAATGGAAAAATATGGAGAGATCCGGCAGAGAGTAAAGGGTAAATTTGTCTTTGCCATGGAAAAACGAAGGGAATTTTTCATGGAATTGCGTGATGAAATCAATAAGGACAATCCGGATATGGATGCCCTGGCCGGTCGTATCAAGCTGCATCTTGGGAAAATGGAGGACTTTATGTCGGGCAATCTGGATCTTTTTGTTGAGTTCTACAATATCCTTGACGAGGATCAGAAGGCCATGTTGCTGGAAAATGCCAGAAAGAAAATGAGTTGGTTAGGATCCACGATGTCCCGGGATTGAAGTAAAAACACAGCTCTTTTAAAGTGACCTTAGGACACAGATTCACTCAGATAAACACAGATACTGAAAGGTAGTAAAAATTACCGTTCATCTGCTTTTCAAGACTTCCTATAAAACCGTCTTATTTGTCAGTAGATAGGCGAAAGGAGAGGGATCATGACGAATGTTACAAGAAGAGAGTTTATTTCTGAGAGCGCAATGTTTACTGCAGGCGCTGTTGGCGTGATGGCATTAGGAAGCGGAGTGTTGGCTCCCCAAACAGTTCAGGCTGCAAAGGTGGAATTCCCTGAGTCAAGTTGTGGGGTTGAAAAGGAAAAAGGCCATAAGGTCCTCGTTGCTTATGCAAGTGATTGCGGGTCAACCGGCGAGGTTGCAGAAGCCATCGGGCAGGTATTATGCGACAGTGGAGCGGCAGTTGATGTATGCCTGGTTGAAAATGTGAAAGACTTAAGCTTATATCATGCGGCTGTTATTGGCAGTGCTATTCACAGTAGCAAGTGGCTGCCCGAGGCCATGAAATTTGCGGAGATGAACCAGAAGGCATTAAGCCAGATGCCTGTGGCCTACTTTTTGACCTGTCTGGCCCTGTACAAACCTAACGATGTAACCCGCCGCATGGCGAGATCCTATTTAGACCCGGTGCTTGATGCGGTCCCGCAGGTGAAACCGGTGGACATGGGGTTCTTTGCAGGAGTTCTGGACTACAGCAAGCTCTCCTTTATGGTACGGATAGTTATGAAATCAAAAATGAAAAAAAAAGGAGTGCCGGAAGGGGACCATCGCAACTGGGATGACATCCGCGCCTGGGCCAAAGGTTTGAGTCCAAAGTTGTTAGGCGCATAGGGAAGAATACATAATTAGTGCCCGGCCGAAAACTGTTATTTTTCCCAATCTCTACGTCAGGCTCAAATTATAATCCTCGAAATACTCACTGTATTCCTGTGGTTATAATTTTCGCCTTTCTTGATCTTGGAAAAAATCCCTA
>JAYEFV010000120.1:0-16742 GCA_034658755.1 Thermodesulfobacteriota bacterium
AATTTAGCTTTATGAAACAACAAGGCCAACGTAGCGATATTTTTTTTAAAAGAACTAAAATGTTACGATTCATTAAAGCCGGGCGATCATCTCTTTGACATTTGTTTTTGCTATTGAATCCACATCATACGGTGAAACACCATCAAGATCCGCCTCTATCAACGCTTCCTCTTGCCGGATAAAACCGAGGAACTCAAAATCGCTCAAGTGTTTTTTTAAAAATTCCTCATCTTTTTTACCTCGGATTTTGTTGCCCACCAAACCGATATTTTTTAAGCCGATTTCGGATGCCAGCTTTTTTATGTGACCTGCGGTATCTATACTTCTACGTCCCGGTTCCACAACCACAATAAGTTTATCCACTGCAGATGCCGTGGCTCTGCCCAGATGTTCGATTCCGGCTTCCATATCCATGACCACCACTTCGTCCCTTGCCAGCACAATATGAAGCATCAGAGCTCTTAAAAGAGTGCTTTCCGGGCATATGCATCCGGAACCCCCTTTTTTAACACCGCCGAGCCGCATAAGCTTGATATTCTCGAGTTTCGCCGACAGCGAATCAGGAAGATCATCCACCTTAGGGTTGAGTTTAAAAAAACCGCCGATGGTTCCCGGTTGTGCCTCGGTTCTCTCAAAAATAAGCTCTTTCATCTCGGCAATGGGTACAATCTTATCGGCATCGGGAATACCCAGTGCTGCTGCAAGATTTGCATCCGGATCAGCATCAATTGCCAACACACGCTTCCCCTGAGCATTTAATGTCCGTATCAAAAGGGCTGAAAATGTTGTTTTGCCAACCCCGCCTTTACCACTGACTGCCAGTTTCATATATATATATCCTTCTTTTTTTATACCCCGTTTGAACAAAAACGTACAACCGGGAATTATGGGTTATTTGTTATTCCAATTGGGGTAAAGTCCCTAAATTTACCTTTAGTTTTTCCGATGATATGGGGGTAAAAATTTCGGGACGTTTAATTACTCGACACTTCCCGAATTTTTTCATACATGTTGTAATATAATACATGGTGCGGTTCAGGCAAGAGGATATATTGTTTTGTCTGTATATACTTCAATTATAACCTCTCAATAACTTATGGAACTCACTGGTGAAAAAATGTAAAAGATCTGACTGCTTAACTCTACATATCAAAATCACTCCGAATAGTTTAGTTTTGTATTATATGAATATACCGTGTAACATGAACTTTTAGTTAATCTCTTGACGCCCATGAATTTTAAATATAGATTCATATAAATTTTGCCTCCAATATTGGCAAGTTAAGTGTTTTCGCCATAACTTCTCAATAAATTATGGAGCCGGGTCAATATGATTATTTAATACACCAGAAATTATTGAGAACTTACATTTCCGAGACGTTTAATTATCATCTTTCCTGAGGAAATAAGAATAAATGGTTAGACTCAATTTCAAGGCGTCTTTCTTAAGATACTTTTTAATAACCTTGGCTGCCTTTTTTATTTCAGCGCCAACTCTCCTGGCCCAAGAAAGCGGCCAAAAAAAAGGTCCGCCTCCTGTACCGGTCCGGATTGCTGAAGTAAAAAAAAAGATGGTTTCAAATCAGATATCCCTGGTCGGCACCACCGAAGCCATTGCAACGAGTACTGTTGCCACAGAAGTGCCCGGAGTGGTTGAATATTTTCCTGTTAAAGAAGGCGACTTCGTCAAGAAAGGAGAATTGCTCGTAAGGTTAAGATCTACGGATCTCCAACTTGGCTTAAAAGGCACAATCGCTGCAAGAGAGACGATCAAGGCAAACCTTCAAAATGCGGAAAAAGAGCTTTCAAGGCTCAGCAAGCTTAAAGAAACAAACAGTATTGCTGAAACCAGATTTGACGTGGCGTATTTTGCTCACCGTGCGCTGTCACATAAATTATTACAAAAAGAGGCTGAAATAGAGCAACTTGAATACGATATAAAACAAAAAAAAGTTTTCGCGCCTTTTTCAGGTTTTGTATCAAAGGAGCACACCCAGGTTGGAGAATGGATAAAAGAGGGGGGTCCTGTTATTACCCTCCTTGATTTGGACCAAATTCGTATCACCGTTGATGTCCCGGAGCGATATGCGGTTATGCTGAACCCTGAAGCTAAAGTCAAGGTAATGGTGAAAAGCATATCGAACGATCTGTTTTTGGGCAGGATATATGCGCTACTTCCCCAGGCAGATCAGCATTCCAGAACCTTTCCGGTAAAAATAAATCTTGTAAATCCAGGATTGAAGATCAAAAGTGGTATGGAGGCAATGGTCACATTTAACCTGGCAAATAAAAAAAACGCCCTTCTCATACCAAAGGATGCCATAGTTACCGCCGGAGAAAACCGATTGATTTTTGTTGTTGTTGACGGTAAGGCCGTGCCGGTGCCTGTCAATATTCTCGGCTATTATGATGGAGATGTGGCCGTAGTCGGAGACTTGAAACCTGGGGCGCAGGTTGTAATCCGTGGCAACGAACGCCTCAGACCCGGACAGGTAGTGACTGTTTTAAAGTAAATTTAACAGGGCAGGCAAATCCCAACACGCGGCGCATACGCAGCGCAGGCGGGTTTGTTTGGAATTTGATGCTTGAGATTTGGGATTTATTTGTGATTTGGTAGTTGGAATTTGTGATTTCAAAAAATCCGTGAACGCTTACGTGTTCTCGTGATTAATCTAATCATATAAAGTTCTTATTAAACCGTGAAACTAGTTGATACTGCCATAAAAAAGCCGGTTACCGTTACGGTGGGAGTTATCCTGCTGGTTCTGTTCGGCTTTATTTCCCTTTACAGAATTCCCATCCAACTGACCCCCAATATTGATCTGCCCGAAATCTCCATCATGACCACATGGCGGGGAGCAAGCCCGGTGGAAGTTGAACGCGAAATTGTCGATGTCCAGGAAGATGAGCTTAAAAACTTGGAAGGCCTGGTAGAGATTAAAAGTGAAAGTAGGGACAGCAGAGCCTATATCAACTTGATATTTGAAATCGGTACGGACACCGATGAAGCACTGCTCAGGGTATCCAACAATCTCGAACGGGTTAAAAAGTATCCGGACGATGTGGAAAAGCCGATTATAAAGTCCGGGGGAAGACGCGAAAAGGCAATTGTTTGGATGGTATTGCAGGCGCTGGACGGATACCAGGGCAATTTACAGCATGAGTACGATTTTGTTGACGAGTACGTTAAGCCAAGGCTTGAAAGGGTTTCCGGGGTGTCGTCGTCCAACATATTCGGTGGGCGGGAACGTGAGATTCAGGTTATTGTGGATTTGGATGCCCTTGCGGCCCGCAAAGTTACCATCCCGGAACTTGTTCGAGCACTGGATATAGAAAACAAAAATATCAGTGCCGGTGACTTTGACGAGGGAAAGCGTCGCTATATCGCCCGAACCGTAGGCGAGTATCAAAGCATGGAAGATGTCTCAAAAGTTATCATAAAAAGGATAAAAGGCATACCCGTCACCGTAGGCGACATTGCCGGTGTTGAGTTTGGTTTTAAAGATTCGGAATATGTGGTCCGGCATGAAGGGGTTCCGACCATCGTTTTAAATGCCGTTCGCGAACCCGGTTCCAATGTTCTGGTGGTGGTAAAGAAACTGCAAGATGCACTCACAGAGTTGAATGACGGCCTGTTAAAAGAAAAGCATTTAAAGCTCACTGTCGTATATGATTATACCCGCTACATCCATAGCGCGATAAATCTGGTAAAGGAAAATATTTTTATAGGAGGATTACTGGCAATTTTGGTGCTTGTGGTATTTTTAAGAAATTTTGCCAGTACCGTTATCGTATCGGTCGCAATTCCCATCAGCGCCATAGGTACGTTCCTTGTCATGACCCTGATGGGAAGGAATATCAATGTGGTCAGCCTGGCCGGCCTTTCCTTTGCCATCGGCATGGTGGTGGACAATTCCATCGTGGTATTTGAAAACATATTCCGTCACCGGGAGATGGGAAAAACACGGATTAAGGCCGCTTATGACGGCACCGTAGAAGTCTGGGGAGCGGTCCTGGCAAGCACCTTGACCACGGTAGCGGTGTTTCTTCCCATCGTGTTTGTTCAGGATGAAGCCGGCCAACTTTTCCGTGACATCGCTATCGCCATCAGTAGTGCCGTGACATTAAGTCTGCTTGTCTCCATTACGGTTATTCCGACCCTGTCTGCCAAAATACTGGGAAAAATTCAAAAGGATAAGCATCCGGCCTTTAAAACCAAAGGGATTTTTGCTCTTATTCGGAGGCCTGTCAATATCATGGGCCAAGGGCTCAATGCTTTTGCCGGTGGATTTGTAAATTACACCACAAAGTTTGTTTACTGGATGTGTGGATGGGTTACGGCACGTATGGGCATAGTCCTTATCATGACCCTCCTGGCAATTGGCCTGGCATGGTTTCTGATGCCGAAAACAGAATATCTGCCTGAGGGAAACCGTGAAGTGTTGTACGGGATTCTGTTGCCGCCACCGGGGTACAATCTGAAGGAGCTTGAAAAAATCGGGGAAACCGTTGAAAAAGGTATTTTACCGCTCATTGAACATGGTCAGAAAAGTGCACTGGCCGAAAAACTGAATCTTCCGCCGGCCAGCGGTTTTTTCTATGTTGCCCGGGGACAATCGGTTTTTATGGGCGTTATTTCCAAGGTTCAGCAACGAACCAGGGAATTGCTTCCCTATGTTTACAGCATATTAAGAAAAATTCCCGGCATAATCGCAATTGTTCAGCAGCCCAGTCTCTTTTCACGCAATATCGGCGAGGGCCGATCCATAGAGATAGAAATCAAAGGACCGGATCTGGTTCAATTGATCAACCTTGGCAAACAAATATACGAGTTGACCGCCCAGACACTTCCCGGCTCCCAGATACGGCCAATACCCAGCCTGGATTTGGGAAACCCCGAGATGCGCGTTATTCCCAACCGGGACCGTCTGACCCGTCTGGGCATGACCACATCCGACCTCGGCTTAATCGTGGATACCATTGTGGATGAGGCCAAAGCCACTACCTACCGCCTGCATGGCGATGAAATAGATCTGGTGGTAAAAAGCAAAAAAGGAAAACTCGAACGTACCCAGGACCTGGCCCAATTTCCGGTTGTCGCACCATCCGGAGAAAAGGTGACCTTAAATTCACTCGCGGAAGTTAAGATTGAAGAGGGCCCTATCCAGATTAATCATATCAATTCGCAGCGGGCCATCACGATTCAGGTGATTCCGGCAAGGGAGATGGCGCTTGAATCTGCCATGGCAATCGTTGAGCAGAAGGTAGTGGCTCCGATCAAGGCCGGGGAAGGACTTTCGAAACTTTACAGTATCAGGCTGGGCGGTACGGCGGACGATCTGACGCGCACCCGGAAGGTCCTGATGTGGAATTTTATTCTGGCCATCGTCATCAGCTATCTTTTAATGTCGGCGTTGTTCGAGAATTTTTTCTATCCGTTGATTATTATGTTCAGTGTTCCACTGGCCGCAGCCGGAGGCTTTGTCGGCTTATCATTGGTAAATACGTTTAAAGCATATCAACCGTTGGATATCATAACCATGCTCGGTTTTGTGATCCTGGTGGGCATTGTGGTCAACAACGCTATTTTGATCGTCCATCAAACCTTAAATAATATTCGGGACAGCAACATGTTGCCCCGCGATGCCATCACAGAATCGGTCCGCTCCCGTATCCGGCCCATTTACATGAGCGCTATTACAACCATAACGGCAATGCTCCCTCTGGCGCTTGCCCCGGGTGCGGGTTCTGAATTCTACCGGGGAATTGGAAGTGTGGTTGTGGGCGGCCTTTTGATTGCAACGGTGTTTACCATATTTTTGGTTCCGGCCTTTTTAAGTCTTGCCCTCGATGCAGCAGATGCCTTGAAAAAAAGCTTCTCAAGATCTTAATCCCCGGATGTATCACAATTCTGATTCGTTCATTTTACCCTGTTCAATAGCTTGGAAACCATGTATTATGCAACGGTCTTAAGTTTTCGATCGGTCTAAGGATTCTTATCATACGGCCTTATTTTTAAGCCAAGCGATTAAAAATATGAGAGATGAACCATCAGAATTTAATCCTCCTGCCATTCTGGCGCCGGCCGGGAACAAGGCCTCGTTTCTGGCCGCCCTGGCAGCCGGAGCCGATGAAATATATTGCGGGCTTAAGCAATTTTCAGCGCGCATGGGGGCCAAGAATTTTTCACTCGAAGAACTTTCAGCTCTGACCCGGTTGGCCCATGATAAGGGAACCAAAGTCCATGTGGCGATAAACTCCCTTTTAAAAACCGACGACCTGGACAGGGTAGGAACGCTTCTTAAGCTGCTGGACCGGTGGGTGAAACCCGACGCTCTCATCATTCAGGACCTCTCCCTTTTGCAGTTGGCCAGGCAAACCGGTTTTTCGGGCAAACTCCATCTATCGACCCTGTCCAATGTAAGTTTTGCATCAGCCCTTAAACTTGTTAAAAAAAAATTCAGTGTTGATCGGATCGTTCTTCCCAGAGAACTTAACATAGACGAAATCAAGACCATGGCGCTGGATTGCCCCAAAGGCCTGGCCCTGGAACTATTTATACACGGAGCGCTTTGCTACGGTGTTTCCGGAAGATGCTACTGGAGCAGTTATCTGGGCGGTAAAAGCGGGCTCAGGGGAAGATGTGTCCAGCCCTGCCGCAGGGTTTATACTCAAAAAGACCAAAGCAAAAGGTTTTTTTCATGCCAGGATCTCAGCCTGGATGTGCTTGTCAAGGTCCTTCTAACCATTCCCCGGGTGCGGGCATGGAAGATTGAAGGCCGGAAAAAAGGTCCTCATTACGTTTTCTATACGGTTAAAGCTTACCGGACCTTAAGAGATCATGGAAGCGATCCCAAAATGAAGAAACAGGCACTTACATTGTTATCTTATGCCCTCGGCAGAACCGGCACCCATTATAATTTTCTCCCTCAAAGGCCTCAGAATCCGGTAGGCATTGACATTCAAACCGGCTCCGGTCTTCTTGTTGGAAAAGTAAAAGGAACCAAACACAAGCCTTTTTTAATCCCGAGAGAAGATTTGCTGCCCGGTGATCTCCTCCGCATGGGATATGAGGACGAGTCATGGCACGGCACCCAAAGGGTGGGTAAATACGTACCCAAAGGGGGGCGTTTTTTTCTTAAAACTTCCTCGAAAACAAGTCCTGCAAAAGGAACCCCGGTTTTCCTTACAGACCGGCGGGAAAAATCTCTCGAGGACATGCTGTCCAAACTTGAAAAGGAGCTGAACAAGAAGCCGGCATTGAAAATTCCACCTGCAACCTTTAATGTCAGGCTGCCACAAAGATCAAAAAATAAAGCAACGGTTTCTGATCTTCATGTATTTCGTAACCCCGAAAAGGCAAAATCCAAAGGGCTGACAGGACTGTGGTTGGGGTCTCAGACCGAAAATAAAATGCCAAAAGGCCACGGCCACCGGATCTGGTGGTGGCTTCCGCCGGTTATCTGGCCTGAAGATGAGATAAAGTTCAAGGAACTCGTAAACCGTGTCCTGAAAAAGGGGGCACAGAATTTCGTGCTCAACGCTCCCTGGCAACTGGCCTTTTTCAGCATACCCAAAAAATTGAACCTCTGGGCAGGGCCCTTTTGCAATATCGCCAATCCGTTGGCCATAAAAACACTGGGATCACTCGGCTTTAAAGGAGCCATTGTCAGCCCGGAGCTTGGGCGCAAAGATTATGTTATGCTGCCCAAACACAGCCCTCTGCCGTTGGGAATCGTAATTTCGGGCAACTGGCCCTTATGTGTTTCGCGCATAATTTCGGAAAAATTGGATACCCAAAAGCCTTTGATAAGCCCCAAAGGCGAAGAATCCTGGGTCAAAAAATTCGAATCCGACTACTGGGTATACCCCAACTGGAAACTCGATATAAGTGCCAAGAAAAACCAGCTTGAAAAAGCAGGATACTGTCTGTTCGTTCATTTTGTGGAACCGCTTCCAAAAGAGGTAACGCTGAAAAAAAGACCCGGTTTGTGGAATTGGAACCTGGATCTTCTTTGACGGCTTCGTAAAAAATCCAACTTCTGCGTTGTGCTGCATTTGGTAATCATTCAACGTACGAAAAGTACGCCTCATGATTACAAAATTTGCACGCCTTGAATTTGGAGCTTTTTACTTTGCCGTCAGACTGTGACTTTTTGCAAGACTGTCTTCTTTAATGTTCTAATCCGTAAATTAGATTACGTGCTTATGTTAAGATATTTATCCCCGATTTTTTGGAGTGGAGGTTCCAAGAAGTGACTAAAGTTTAAAGTGAGCTAAAGTGCCTAAAATTAAGGAATACTGACAATTTGTATAAAAGCTGGGGCGTAGCGACTCCTTTACTTTAGTTCACTTCAAACTTTGACGGTTTCGTAAAAAGTCGAAAAACACCCTTTTTTGTCATTCCGTCCCGGATCGGGGTCCGGGATGACGGCCAAGCCGGAATCCAGCAAATTCAATGGCTTCTGGATGCCGGATCAAGTCCGGCATGACGGTTTTAGGAATTTTTACGAGTTTATCAACGTTAGCTCACTTGTAACTATTACGTTTTGTCCAGGTTAGGATATTTATCTTCAATTTTAGGCACCTTAGACCCGCCTGCCACAGCCACTTATGAGTAACGGTGTTTTCCATCCTCCGTCTCATTATTTAAGACAACTGAAGGGTTATGAGTAGATAGGCATTGGCGAGCAGGTCACTTTATGCACTTCAAACTTTTAATAGGAGGATGATTATGAAACCAGTATCAATATTTTACGAATCAATCGATGTCAGCTTGCAAACCGGTCCGGACATTTGCGACATTACGTTAGAACTCGACCAATTGGTAAGCAAATCTGATATTGCATTCGGGAGTCTTTTCGCCACAATCGTCGGATCAACAGGGTCAATCACAACCATTGAATTCGAACCCGGTGTGGTGGAGGATTTGAAAAATGCCATAAACCGGCTGGCCCCTCCGGACATGGAATACGAACACGAAAAGGCCTGGCATGACGGCAACGGACATAGCCATGTCCAGGCCGCATTGCTGGGGCCTTCCATCGCCCTGCCGGTTCGAAACCGTCGACTCAAACTGGGTACCTGGCAGCAGGTGGTTGCAATCAATCACGATAATCGTCCACGGACACGGGCTATTGAAGTGACCATTACAGGAACCGAACAGGATTGATACCTGAATCTCATATGAAAGCCTCCGACTCGTGCAAAATTCAGGTGATAATTGAATATTTGAGGAATCTTTTCTTGTAACCGTTCACAGGTTCAGGCCTCCGGCTCGTAAAGGCGCGATCCTACGCCTCGGAGAAGTTTAACGTTCAGGGTTAAGGACAAAAAAGGCATTTAAGAACCGAAGTCCTCGTTAAAAATGCTCATTTCCCCAAGTAATTGCCAATTTGGCTCCAAATTTTGGATTAAGACTGACGAAGCTAATGCTTTTTTCGTAAATACGCATCCCAAATGCAGTCCGGGGACGAGAATGGAACCTTGAACCCCTGAACCTTTGAACCAGTGAACGCCTACCTTTTCTTTTACAAAAAAACCAATATCCTCAATTTTAGACATTTTAGGCATTTTAGACATTTTAGACGGTGATTATCCTTGACAAATGATCTTTTCATTATTAAAGGTTCTCGTTTGGGAAAATTGAAATGGTATTGTAAAACCATTTATTATAAAAATAAAAAAATGAAAGGAGACGGTAACAAATGTCAAATTTAATTCCACCACATGGCGGCAAGGGATTGACCTGCTGCTTGCTTGAAGGCGCTGAGCTTGAGGCAGAAAAGAAAAAGGCCGAAGGGCTAAAAAAAATCACCGTGTCTCATCGTGAAGTCGGTGACCTTATCATGATGGGTATCGGCGGATTCAGCCCGCTGACAAGCTTTATGACCAAAGCGGACTGGAAAGGTGTCTGCGACAATCTTCAACTTGCCGATGGAACCTTCTGGCCCATTCCCGTGACCCTTTCCGTGGACAAAGCGGACGCCGACGGCATCAACGACGGTGATGAGATCGCACTTTGTGACCCGGATAGCAATGAAATAATGGGGACCATGAAGGTTACGGAAAAATATGAAATGACCGAAGCCGACAAAAAGTTTGAATGTGAGAAGGTATACAAGGGAGAAGGAACTCCCACCGCCGAAGAGTTTTGGAAGGTTGCAGGCGAGGATCATCCGGGCGTCCAGATGGTCATGGCACAAAAGGAATTCAACCTTGCCGGCCCTGTCAAGGTCTTAAGCGAAGGCGAGTATCCCACCAAATATGCCGGCGTCTATATGAGACCGGAAGAATCTCGCAAAATCTTTGAGGAAAAAGGGTGGAGCGAAATTGCCGCCCTTCAGCTCAGGAACCCCATGCACAGATCACACGAATATCTCTGCAAGATTGCCGTGGAAGTTTGTGACGGCGTATATATTCACTCTCTGGTGGGCAACCTGAAACCAGGCGATATTCCAGCCGATGTTCGCGTAAGATGTATCGACACCCTTGTGAAAAACTATTTTGTAGATCAAAATGTGGTCCAGGGCGGCTATCCCCTTGACATGCGTTATGCCGGACCCAGAGAAGGTCTTTTGCACGCAACCTTCCGTCAGAACTACGGATGCTCACGCATGATTATAGGCCGTGACCATGCGGGTGTGGGCGATTTTTACGGCATGTTTGAAGCCCAGACCATCTTTGACAAAATCCCGACCTCCGACGATCCGGGCAAATCGTTGCTCTGCAAACCCTTAAAGATCGACTGGACATTCTATTGCTTCAAGTGTGACGGCATGGCTTCACTAAGGACCTGCCCCCATGGAAAGGAAGACAGGGTTCTTCTTTCCGGAACCATGCTTAGAAAGATGCTTTCAGAGGGTGGAGAACTTCCCGATCATTTTGGACGTGATGAAGTTATTGCAATCCTTAGAGAGTACTACGAAGGTCTTACCGAAAAAGTTGAAATCAAGATGCACGGGGCCGCTACAGGCGAATAACAGTAAATTAAATTCCAAATATCAAACAAATAACAATGACCGAAATTCGAAACTCCAAACAATGTCTCGCTTTGGAAGGTTTCGGTCATTGAATATTGGAATTTGAGATTTATTTGTAATTTGGTGCTTGGGATTTGTGATTTTAGAAACAAAACTCCAAGGCAGTGAACACTGTTACTCGTTATTAGACACATAAAAAAGGGGAGACAAAATTGTCTCCCCTTTTTTTATCTATCTTTAGATCAGTTTTATTGCCTCTCTGAATACTCGTTATATGCCATGGCCACTGTCCGGTAGACAATATGGGCCAGCTTTGAAAACGGCAAAAATGCGAACAGGTCGAATACAAAGACAAGATGGATGAAATACATAAAATAGGTCACACCTGCCAGACCTGCCAGCCGTGTTGCCTGGGTAAGCAAACCGGTGACGCCGAGACCCAGAACAAGTCCCAGAAGATACCAGTCCTGGTAGCTTGAGGTCTGATCGGTTTTGGCCTTGGCCAGACGGTTTTTGATCAGCAGAGCACTGCCGATAACAAGGGCAACACCGCTGACATTTGCAAGCCACTTCACCGGATTTAACTGTGAGTAAGGACCATGCTGTTGAAAAACATAAAGCACGACAAAGAATATGTTGGTTACAATAAAAAGCCCGATAAATGACCAGAATACCATCAAATGGGGTGTGGCCCGATCACTGTTTTCATCGCATTCCGTAAATTTATCGTGTTTTAATATGGTCGGTAATATTCTCCATAACGCCTTGCCCAACCCAACGAAATCGAGATCCTTCTTTTGGGTTTTTCCTTCCAGCACGGCATTTTCATGGATATCATTGATAAATCTTTTCAACCCTATGGCAAAAACTACAACGGCCCAGATTGCCAGCGGTATGAAAATCATATCCACAAGCCATGAGGAAAAGAACAGATGATGTGCAATCCCGTGTTCCCCCAAAGGCGGTGAAAAATCGAGCAGACCCGTTATAAGGCCCAGAACCAGAAAAATCACCACGGGAATCCCCATAAGAATGGGAAGCTTTCTGGGATCGTTAACCGCTTGTCCTATGGCCTTGGGCACGGCGTAATCCGTAATGGCGTAAGAACGAACAGCGGCCAGCACTTCACCCGGTTTGGCGCCGCGAGGACACATGGTGGTACAATCCCCGCAATGATGGCACAGCCAGATGTCCAGATTATTGACCAGTCTGTCTTTTAATCCCCATGATGCGGCAATCATCTCCTTTCTGGGGAACGGTTTGGTGTCAGGAGAAATAGGGCAGACCACCGAACAGGTTGCGCATTGATAGCACTTTTTCAGACTTTCACCTCCAAGCCCGATAATGTCTTTAATAAAATCTAAATCAGGCTCAACCAGGTATTTTTCCGTCATGTGAATACCTCCTCATTATATTGAATATTGACGATTGACGATTGAAAAATTAATCGTCAATCGAAAATTATCAATTGCTAGAATCCCTTGAACGGGTTGGGGCCGAGTTCTTCAATCATTTCCACAAAGTCATTTATCATTTTGGGGAGCTTGTCATAATCATCGATTGCAACTTCAAATTGGGCCACCCGCTCCTCTTCCAGAGCCAGACTCAACAGGGCCTCGCCGATTTTCTTCATTCTGATTTCCGCAAGCTCGCTACCCTTCACAAAGTGGCACTGATAATCATCGCCGTGCTTGCAGCCAAACAGAAAAATACCGTCCATACCTTTGGCAAGCGCATCCTTGATCCATACAACGTTTACCGACCCGAGGCATCTTACCGGAACGAAACGAACGTCTGCAGAATAGCTGAGCCTGTTTAATCCGGCAATGTCCAGCGCCGGGTAGGCATCATTTTCACAAACAAGCCCGATGATCCTTAAAGGAGGTTCATCATAATCATCTTCAGAGGGAACCTCTATAATTTTGATCATGGAGCCGACACTGTCAATACTGTAATCTTCAAAGCCGATGATTCGCTCGGGGCAGGCGCCCATGCAGGTGCCACACCGCCGGCAGCGTGTGGGATTCGGTTTGGGAGTTCCCTTTTCATCATCATCGATCGCCCCGAATGGACATTCCTCCGTGCATCGCTTACATTGCGTACATCTCTCAAAATAGAAGTCGGGTATTGTCATATCACCGGATCTCGGGTGAACGGAAACCCCTCTGTTTGTCGACTCGATGCACTGAATCGCTTTAAGAGTAGCTCCGGTTGCGTCTTCACTCGACTCTTCTATAGTCATATTGCGACGTATGCATCCTGCAGCATAAATCCCTGTTCTCTGGGTTTCATAGGGAAAGCATATGAAATTCGAGTCACAATACCCGTTAAAAATATCGATATCCCGGAAAGCCGGTCCCTGCCGGTAAGCCATATTGACCACCGGATCATCCACGGTAACCGGAACCATCCCTGTGGCCAGAACCACCATATCAGCTTTGACCTTGACCTTTTCACCCAGCAATGTGTTATCGGCTTCAACAATCATGCCGTCACCGTTTTTGGAGACACCGATAACTTCACCTTTGGTCATAAAGATACCTACATCCTCCTGCATGTTCCTGTAAAAGTTCTCCGAAAGGCCCGGAGTCCGCATGTGCTGATAAAAGATATAGGCCTTGCCGTCATCATAATCTTCACGCACATATTTAGCCTGCTTTAGCGCAACCAGGCTGGTAACCGAACCACCATAATCAAAGTCACTGTCGTCATCACCCTTGCCCGGGCTCTGGATAAAGACCACCGATTTGGCCTCTTTGCCGTCTGAAGTGGTTATCTTGCCTTTGGTAGCCATCTCCTCGAACTGATGGTTGGTCACAACATCCGGCAGCGTTCCAAAACCAAGGTGTGCAAATTCATCTCCTTCAGGTACATAAGGCCGCCATCCGGCAGCAAGAACAACGGCTCCGAATTTCTCTCCGTCAGGATCGATGGTCAGAATGTCTTCCTTGCCCTTGTTATACTCCATGTATAATTCATGCTGCTTTTCAGCATCAAGCTCTTCACCTTTTTCATCCAATTTCATTTCTTCAGGCAAAGGGTATGGTACGTCAAACCGTGTCTTTTCTCCGGGTTTTTTGAATGTCACTATGAACTCACCCGGTTGACCGGCAATACGGGCAACCACCGTATTCGTCTTAATTGTTATATTTGAATAAGCTTCAATCTCTTTTATTTTGCTTTCGATTACCGGTGGGATCAGGCTGTCATACGGATCTTCTATAGGCAGTTGTTTCCGGAGTTTCGATGCATAGCCGCCAAGGGATGCTTCCTTTTCAACCATGGTCACATCGTAGCCTGTTTTGGCCGCATCAAGGGCAGACGAAATACCGGTGATGCCGCCGCCAATCACCATAATTTTTCGACAAACGCCTTCCTCAAGTAATTGAGGCTCGGGCAGTTTTATTTTTTCAACCTTTGCCATCCCCATTCTCAGATAATCTTCGGCCAGCATCTGAACACTATCAAAATGTTCTTCATCATCTTTTTGTTCTTCGGTAAGCGCCGGAAATTCAGATCGGGGATGAGACCAGACCACCTGTTCTCTCAGATTAACCCGGTCAACGATACAACCGTCAAAGCTGAAAACATCAAAGTTTACCCGCCGGGAACAGCCGGCAATAACCAGCGTGTTAACCCCATCATCGGATATATCTTTCTTGATGAGTTCAATCCCTTCCTTCCCGCACAAGAAAGGATGAGTTTTGACAGGAAAACCTTTTTCTTCAGGGATTTCGCACATCTCTTCAATATCCAGAACATCCCCGATGCCACAACCTGTACAGATATATACACCATATTTTTTATCCATGGATAACCTCCTACCTCTTCACCAGGGTTTGAATCGCCTTTAGGGCCATACCGGTAGCACTCTGGTTTGATGATACTACGTCGGCCGGCTTATTTGCACATCCCGCAGCAAACATACCGCCTTTTTCAAAATCATTGATGATAAAACCGTCTTCGTTATATTTCAGATCAGCCGGCAGTTTGACGGTTGCGGTTGTCGGCTGCATACCTGTGGCAAGGACAGTCATTTCTACCGTTTGTTTGATCTTTTCGCCTGTTTCGGCATTTTCTGCCACCACGGTGATATTGCCGGTGCCCGGGTCTTCGTTCACTTCAGCGACCTTGCCTTTGATTAAAAAGACATTTTCATCCTCTTTAATCTTTTTATAAAACTTTTCATACCGCTGGCCGGGCGCCCTTACATCGATATAAAAGATATATACCTTGGCATCGGGATACTGTTCCCTGATATATGTGGTTTGTTTCAGGGATGCCATGCAGCAGATGTAGGAACAATATGGGAGATGATTTTCGTCTCTTGAACCGGCGCACTGAACAAAAGCAATGCTCTCAGGTTCCTTATTGTCCGACGGCCGGGTAATCTTGCCCCTGGTCGGACCATTGGGAGACGCAAGTCTTT
This sequence comes from Thermodesulfobacteriota bacterium, assembly GCA_034658755.1. Taxonomy (GTDB): domain Bacteria; phylum Desulfobacterota; class Desulfobacteria; order Desulfobacterales; family UBA11574; genus S5133MH16. The sequence goes on from JAYEFV010000120.1 coordinate 15,412, forward strand.
CCATCATCATATTTGTAATAACATTCGGATACTGACCATAACCGAGATTGTCTATCTTGGTAGCGTCGTAAGGCTCCCAACCGGTGGCCCAGACGATGGCACCCACTTGCAGGTTAATGGTTTTAGCTTCCATGTCAAGATCCACGGCGTCGTATTTACAGGCTTCCTTACATCGCTTGCCATCCTCGGTGCCAATAATCTGGGGAGAAATTACATAGCGAGCCGGAAAAGCCATTTCAAAGGGCAGATAAGCGCCTTTGATCTTATTCATTCCAAAATTGAAATCACTGGAAATTTCGGTTTCGCAGGCCGCCTCGCAGTCCCCGCAGCACGTACAATTCTCGGTAACATATCTCGGGTTTAATTTAATGGTAACAGTATAGTTGCCGGGTGTTCCATCAACCTTCTCAACCTCAGCCAGGGTAAAAACATGTACCTTTCGATTATCCTTTATTCTCCTGAAATTAATTTCAAGACCGCAGGACGGAGGACATAGCTTTGGAAAGTACTGATTTAGCTGTGCCACTCTTCCGCCCAGATAAGGATTTTTTTCGACCAGAAACACCTCGTACCCCACTTCGGCAGCTTCCACAGTCGTGGTTATACCGCTAATCCCTCCTCCGACAACCAGAATGCTTCCGTTTCCAGAGGCTGCTTTGTTATCCGTCATGCTATCCCTCCGTGTATTAAAATTTTAATTGGTTAATATTATAACTCTCTGGACAACTTGAATTTCTCAAAAAAATTGTTATTATTTCATACAAATTATCAAAGAGCATACTCAAAATCTTGACCCCCGGTGTTTTAATCCATTATATCTTTTAATATCAATAAGATAGCCCGATTTAAACGATTGAAGATGGTATCACTCAACATTTTTCTTGTCAAGTACTTTTGCGAAATAAACGAGCAATAGCATAAATTGGTCGCAGGAGATAGTATGTTCAATCTGTAACATCATAAAAAATAATGTAAAATAGGTTGACACAAGAAATATCGTTAGATAAATGTTTTTCTTTTTAATGCCAGATTCAGATTTGGCATTCACAAACAAAGAAGGAGAAATCTTAATGAAAAAGTCAGGCCGTCCGCTCGAAAAACGAGGACTATCCGTTTTAAGCGTTGATGACAACTTTCGTTTTGCCTGCCACCATAGTCTCGCATGCTTTACCCGATGTTGTCGTGATATCACTATCTTTCTTACGCCTTATGATATCATCCGTATGAAAAATGCCCTAAAAATGTCATCAGAAGATTTTTTGCCTGCCTATACCGCTACCCTTATCAGCGATTCGGGGTTGCCCGTCGTTGTATTGAAAATGGGCGATGAC
>JAYEFV010000121.1:0-4561 GCA_034658755.1 Thermodesulfobacteriota bacterium
CAATTGCCCTTACAGTTGAAGTAAGCTGTTCTCCAAGAGTTTTCGGGCGGCGGCCTTCGGGCCAGTCAAACTGTTCTCGCCCGCTGACAACCGGCCACCGCGCTTCAGGCGGTATAAAAAATCTTACCAGGGTATTATCAGCATCAATAATTGAAAGCGCTGTTTCTCTGTCTCCGTATGTTTCAGAAAGCCGTTTGACTTCATCCTCAAATACATCCGAAAGCCTTTTTATAAATACAAGCGGCAGGATATAATCTTTGAATTTTGGAGCGTCTTTTTCCCCCCGGATAGAACATGCAGCACTCCAGAGCATCTGTTCCATGGATTTAGTGCCGAGAACATCGTTTTTAGATAGTTTCCTGGGGCGTTTCTTAACAAGACCGGCACTGTCTTGTGCCTTTTCAAGATCATTCTGTTTCAGTCCGATTTCTTCAATCAGTTCAAAAATAGCCTTTCTTGCCTTACCCCGCGGCCTGATTTTTTCATTTTCCCATCGGTTTACAGTGGCAAATGAAACTCCAAGCTTTGCGGCCAGCTCTTCCTGGCTCATGTTCAATCTACGCCTGATTTCTTTTACAACTCTGCTGATATCTCTGATTTCCAACATGAAACCCTCCACAAATATGTTATAAATGCTATAGCATAATTACGTCTTTTGTCAACTAATTTTCCTGTCTTTCTATTATTGACCAAGGCGGGGATTTTGGTTCTCTAAATATCTTTTTCAGAACCGGCGTATCACGTGGATTGTGAAATTTGAAATTGAATCCGCTTATGACAAAATTGAAAAAAGTTTTGAGGTTGGCTACCGGATTCTTTTGGTAGTTTGTTTGGTTCCTTTGGTGAGCTGATTCAAAAATGACAAGATTTCATCCGAAGTTATGGAGTCTAATTCTCTGCAACGGAATTGGTTCTGGAACCTGGTGAGTATAACTGATTGGTTTATTGTCGTATTTTTTTTTAGAGTTGGCTTTGTGATAATCGATAAAATAATTCATTACTTTTGTCACTTTCATAATGGCACCTCATTTTGTTTGGGTTCATATAAATTTGACATCTGCCTATGACATTTGATAATGCTATAATCAAGTTAAATAGGACGCAGATTTTCGCAGATATACACAGATAATATTGTTATTTTACAATTTAAGAATCATGATGATCTGTGTTCATCTGTGTCCAAAATATGATTACGGGAACAAATCTTCAATATAACTGTTAAGATGGTGCGTTGCAGTTTAGGCACGAAACCTTGAACGAAAAATCGGAATAAAGAGGAAGGGAAGACCACAATATATAGGATCGGGGGATAATTGGAGTTAGTCAATAATTGATAGAAGGAGCGATCGATATTTAAATAGTATCACAACCTATTGACATTACATAAAAATACATGTCATGGCAAGATATCTTGAATAATTTTAACAATATATTTGGTAAATATAAGACTGCACCGTTCGCTCTAATTATTACTGTCAGAAACAACAAAGGGTATTCCGTTTTGAGAATAAAAACAGACCGTTTCTTTACATCAGAACTATTCATATCTTTCCTTTATCGATTTTGTCGAGCTTATTCATGGACATTTCGTCTAAAGGTTGAAAACGAGAAAGAATGGATGGATTATCTCGAAAATGGTGGGTTTGTATTGCTTTGCACATGGCATCAACAATTTTTTTCTGCTATTCGTCATTTTCAAAATTATAAAGTCTTCAACCCTTGTATTATGATCAGCCAAAGTAGCGATGGAGAAATTGTAGCCGGTGTGGCTGAACGTACCGGCTGGAATACAGTTCGTGGTTCTTCTTCAAGAGACGGGATGGGAGCTTTAAAAAAAATGATTGCTAATTTAAAGGAGTCAAAACTTGCGGCTCATATTGTAGATGGACCAAGAGGGCCTTCAGGTAAGGTTAAGGCTGGTGTAATCCGTTTAGCACATGCAACCGATGCTGTTATTGTTCCTTTTTCTGTTTCGGCAGAAAAAGCATGGTATTTCAACAGCTGGGATAAATTTCTTTTACCAAAACCCTTTACCAAGGTGTTACTTCATTTCGGAAAAATGATCAAATTTGATAGAGTGAAAGACAGAGAGATCCTTGAAGAGCAAAGAAAGCAACTTGAAGAAATTATGCTTCCCGCATTAAAAGTTTAAGCGTTATTAACAGAAATATGGAAAGCTGATGTATTGATTACTGCGACGGTTTCGTAAATATCAAAGCCGTGTAATTTTGTGATATATGCAATCGGTATAAATTGACTTTGGGTTTTTGTTTTCAAGATATCTGGATTTTAGTTTGAGTCTGTGTTGGGAACCCTATTATTTTTTCATTAAAAATTCCGCATTTTTATAGTATGATAGAAATTATTCCATATTTGCTCAATATTCAAGAATTAATTCCGTTACTCACTAGTTAGAATGATAAAAATATAATCAACAAAAACTTGGTTGTAAATTACCGAGGACAATAGGTACTTCCTCTTTCCAGTATTCCCAACCGAGGTTATATATGCTCTTTTTTTCAGACCAAAACAGACTGGCCGCCGCACGTAGGCTTTTCGAGCATATCGGAGAGTTGATCAATGCCCGTTTTGCCATCCGCCTCTGGGACGGATCGATGATTCCACTGGGCAGGAATATCGACACCGATTTTTTTATAGCCATTAACGGCCCAGGAGTAATCGGAGCACTACTGCGGAGGCCTACTTACGAGAACCTGCTCCTTCATTATGTAAAAGGCCATATTGACCTCCACGGTGACCTGATTGAGTTCATTGCGGTTGCTCGCGAAAAACGTCCAAAAGAGAAGTTAAAAAAGTTAAACAAGTTCTTCCTGTTCAGGCAGGTCCTTCCGCTCCTGTTAACCCCTGCCGGGAAAGTAACCACTCAACATGAATACAAGGACGACGAAGTGGGCCGCAGGGAATCACGAAGGGATAACAAAGAATTCATTCAATTTCATTACGATATCAGCAATGATTTCTATGCGCTGTTTCTAGGATCTGAAATGCAATATTCCTGCGGTTATTTCACTCATCAGGATAATTCCCTGGACCAGGCCCAGCATGACAAACTCGAGATGATCTGCAGAAAACTGCGTCTGAAGCCCGATGAAAAACTGCTCGATATCGGCTGCGGCTGGGGGGGGCTTATCTGCCATGCTGCCCGGAACTATGGTGTCAGGGCACACGGTGTCACATTGTCTCAAAAACAGGTCGACTATGCCATGGAAAAGATAAAAAGACTCGGTCTTGAGGACCGTGTAACCGTCGATCTCCGGGATTACTCAACCCTTGAAGACACTTATGATAAAATAGCAAGCATCGGAATGTTCGAGCATATCGGAATTGCCAACATAACGAGATATTTCCAGAAAATCAATACCCTTCTGCGGGATCGGGGCATACTTTTAAACCACGGTCTCTCCCGCCACGCAAAACCCACCCGTAGGGCAGTCCGCAGGATCAGACCCGAACGCCGCCTGCTCTTAAAATATATCTTTCCAGGAAGTGAACTGGATAATGTGGGACACACTATTGATCTGCTTGAAGTCTGCGGTTTCGAGGTGCATGATGTCGAGGCCTGGCGCGAACATTACGCCCTTACGACCCGCCACTGGTACCGAAGGCTCATGGCCCGCAAGGAAGAAGCGACCAATTTCGTGGGTATGGAAAAATTTCGTTTGTGGGCGCTTTATCTGGCGGGAGTCTCCACAGGGCTTGCAGATGGGTCAATACATATCTGCCAGATTGTTGCGACCAAACATTCAGCCAAGGGAGCCTCCGGTCTGCCTCTTACAAGGGCGGATCTTTACATGTAACCCGGGCTGTCCTGAAAAAAATTGAAGGCTTTGGCTCACATGAAACCGAAAGTCCAGCTTGGCTCAGCATGGTCATGTTTGATCCGCATTCCCTGAACCATCTCATTGAGCTTGGAGAAAGCGATACCGAAAAGAAGGCACAAGACATAGCGAATCTGATTAAAAACTAAAGAATAACCCATGTATTTGAAACATTGATTACGATACGGATTGTTGAATGAGCGAGGCTGATGATAACTGCTATAAAGATGCAAATATCACGTCCATAAAATTCGTGTGATATCGTTTTGCTGCTTTGGCCGGGGAACGTTTCGGGCGTTTAGCGGAGGGCTTACCAAAAAAGTTTGGTGAAGGAGCATCTGGCACCCCGGCCATTTAACCCTTTCTTTCGAAATTTCAAACACACTTTAAAAAAGGACAAATCCATTTAACAGGGTTTGCCTATTTCATTGTTGGTATATGTAATCTCATTGCTGTCCGGATAATAGTGTAATAATATCAACGAGATAAAGATATACTACCCGTTCAACTTGTAATTTTGGATTTGCTACCGTACACAATTTATAACATTTTGAATAAAAAGTAAAATTTAACCTTAGTACGTGCATTCCATAAGTTTGGAACAATGTCAGTCATTAGTCATTTGTATTTTTGGGAATGGTATCGGCAATCCACGCACGGCAAGGTAGTTTAATAACCTAAGGCCAAGCTGAAACAAACTCAGATCGCAACGGTCGGTTCGG
>JAYEFV010000122.1:0-16685 GCA_034658755.1 Thermodesulfobacteriota bacterium
CTTTTCCGCCAATATCTGCGTCAGACTCAAATTTTAATCCTCGAAATACTACCAGTATTACTGTGGTTAAAATTTTCGCCTTCCCCTCTGGGGCGTAGGCTTGATCTTAACGAAAAATCCTAGTTTTCGTTCGGGCACTAAATTAGCACAGAACCCGCAATAGTGATAAGGGACCAAAGATAATAAAAGGGGCTCCTGAACAGAGAGCCCCTTTTTTATAATATTATCAAAGCGTTATGCTTTTCATCCTTAAGCTTGCTGATAAGCCGCTTCCATTTCCCGGCGATCCGCTATTACGCTTCAAGTGCCTGGCGATCCGCCATATCCATGAGCACCCTTTCCCTGGCCTTGTCGATGCCCAGTGCTTTGCGCTTTTTGTCGATATGGGCGATCATCATTCTGGCCATCTCCTTAGGGTCGGCGGAAAATCCCCATTTGCCCAGACCCTGCTCCTCAAGCCCTTTAAACAGGAGTTTGTGGAATTTCGTTTCTTCAACAATGGGAAACGTTACGCCAAAAACAGTATATACCCCTGAAGCGACAAAATATTGCCCGATGCTTATGGCTTTTTCACTCATCCACTCAGGTGCGGCACCGGCTACGGGTAATTCAGCAATACTATGTCCCAGACCACCTTCTCGAACCATGGCAGAAGCTGCAATAAGAATCCTGCTGTTGTCCACGCAGGAACCGATGCCCAGGACCGGCGGCATGCCGACGGTCTCACACACTTCATGCAATCCGGGGCCTGCAAGGATTGCGGCTTCCGGTGTGGTCAAGCCGGCTTTGGCAAGTGCAATTTGAGAGCATCCGGTCTGGAGAACCAATACGTCTTTTTTGATCAACTCCTTAACCAGCTCCACATGAACCCAGTCATGTTTGACCCTGGGGTTGGTACAGCCGACCACGCCGGCAACTCCCCGGATTCTGCCGTTGATGATATTGTCATTGAGCGGGGTATAAGACGCTCGGAAGGACCCGCCGAGCATGTAATTGATATACTCGTGGGAGAACCCATGGACCCCGATATTCTTAATATTTGGGATCTCTATATCTGCAGTTCTGTTTTTGAACCGGGAAATAGCCTTGATGACGATTTCGTCAGTGCAGGCACTGGGATTGTGTTCATCGAGTTCCATGTGCTGTGCGCCTTCGATATGACATCTGGGATTGGTGGTGATGAGATGCGTCCCATAACATTCAGCCACTTTAGCCAGCCCCTGTTTGATGCACTGAACATCCACGGTCATAGCATCTACGGCGCCGGTGACCAGAACGGCTTCCGTGGACATAAAGTTCCCGGCATGGGGAATTCCATGTCGAGACAGCATTTCCGCACCTGAACAGCACATTCCCACCAGATTGATACCGGCAGCCCCGGCTTTCTTAGCTGCATCAACAAGTGTGGATTCATTAACTGATACCAGAATGGATTCAAAAAGGTTTGGTTCATGGCCGTGAACGATAATATTGACATGGTCTTCTTTAAGAACACCCATATTCACTTCGACGACGACCGGAGACGGGGTTCCGAAGAGGATGTCGGATATTTCCGTTGCCACCATGGATCCTCCCCAGCCGTCGGCAAGGGCGGCACGGTTGATCTGCGTGGTAATGTTCTCATAATGCTGATCCACTCCCATATGCGTCCGGTGCATCAGCTCCATAATCTCCCGCATGGCGCCTCTGGGAACAATGCCGAGTTTTCGCCAGGTTTCCAGTGTTTTTTCCGGCACCCGTTTGGCAAAAGGAATTTCGCCATCCACCTGAGTATAGGTTCGCTCCAGTTCTTCATATAGATCCATGGCAATATCACGAATTTCACGACCTTCGACTTCAATACCGATGGACGTAGCAACTTCTTTAAGCTTGATCGTATCCTTGATTTCATAATCTGTGATATTACCCTTTACAACTTCACGGAAAAGATCGAGCATGCTCATCCCGTGGTCCGTGTGTGCAGCACTTCCGGAAGCAACCATGCGGGCAAAATTACGGGACATAATTGTATCAATTGTTGCCCCGCAAACTCCAACTTTTCCATACGGATCCCTGGCATTCAGCCTGCAGGGCCCCATGGAACAATGTTTGCAACACGCAGAATCCGCACCAATGGGACAGGCTTTCATACCGGCAGCCCGGTCAAATGCGGTTTCAACACCGTCCCTTTTGGCTTTCTCCAGCATTTGTGCCGTGGCTTCACAGATTGTAACGTCACTTGGGTTAATCTCCTTTTTCTTGGATAAAACTTTCTTTTTTTCCATTTATCTGCCTCCCTTCTTGGAAAGATTTTTTGTTTGGGGCGTTTACAATTAAATCATTAACAATAACAATTCCTATTAATAATAAATACCACAATGTGTATTGTCAAGGCTAATAATAATTTTAATTGAATTGGCTAGCTAAAATGGCCGAAAGCCTTCGCAGGGCAAACGCATTTGATTTCGGTGCAGCGTAGCGACGGCATGTTTCTCTTGGAAACCGACTGACTGTTTGAAGGGCTTTAGCACACGTTAGCCCGAGCCGAATGAAATTATGACTTAAAAAATCAATGGGATAATTTAGCGACGAATTGTTCTTAATAACACTGGCGCGGCTCGGGCTTACGGGTGCTTAAGCATAAGTTTCAGTTGGTTGGAAAGAGATGCACGCCGTCGTGGAGCGTTCTCACTGTATTGAAATTCAAATGCGTTTGCCCTGGAAGCCTTAGAAGAGACAGTTGTAAAATTAGTTTAGGTGTGCTTTAATACTATTGGTTAAGATTTTAAGGTCAAAGGATGCTCATATGTCTGACAACCCGGTGACGATATATTAACTTGTCGCCTGAGTAAAATTAAATAAATTATTGAGAAGTTACATCACCTGAGAGAGGAGAATTTGCTACAAGAAAAAAATCGCAGGATTACCAAACAGCGCCAGGTGATTCTGGAAGAGTTACGAAAGCTAAATACGCACCCCAGTGCAGATGAAATTTATAAAGTTGTACGCCGTCGCCTTCCACGAATCAGTCTTGGCACGGTTTACCGAAATCTGGAAGTACTTGCCCAAATGGGAGAAATCCAGAAACTGGAACTTAGCGGATCTCTGAAGCGCTATGACTGGAATACAAATAAACATTACCATATCCGCTGTGTACGCTGTAACCGGGTGGACGATGCTCCGATTGCGCCGTTGAACCAACTTGAAGATGATCTTTATGAGGCAACGGTTTTTGAAATAATCGGACACAATCTTGAATTTACCGGTTTTTGTCCTGAATGCTCAAAAAAAATCAAAAAACACAATTGACCACTAAAAAATTTTCTATTACACAACATGTCTCATGACAGACTTATGTCTCATGCCTTAAATATGAAACGTTCATTTAATAAGAAGAAGATTAACAAGTCAAACAGAACAAAATTTATCGGATTGGTAAACTCTTTAGGGCGGCTGCGGAAGAATGCGGAGCTCAAGGGATCATTATAGAAAATGATTGATAGAAAGGAGAATTTTATGGCAGTAATTACCATTAGCAAGGAATTTGGAACCGAGAGTGAAAAGGTGGCGTCCCAGGCAGCGCAAAGACTCGGCTACGAGTATATCGGCGAACATTTAATTTCCGAAATTGCCAAAGAACTCCATATATCTGAAAGCGAAGCAGAAATGTTTCGCAAGACCTCCCAATCTCGAATCCTTCGTTTTGTCGATCGTTACACCTGTTCTCTGATTCAAAAGGTCGTTGACCGTGAGCACGGTTGTCTGGATGACAAGAATTATTATGAAACAACAAAAAAACTGGTTCAGAATGTATATGAAGCGGGTAATACTATCATTCTTGGATGGGGCGGCCAGTGTATTTTACGAGGCAAACCCAATACCCTCCATGTTCGTCTGGTCAAGGATGAGGAAACAAAAATCAAGGAGGTTATGCAAAACAGAAACCTGGAGCATAAAGCTGCAAAGACATTAATCGAAAGAGAAGAAAGCGATTTAAGGGCTTACATCGAGCATTACTTCAATGAAGACTGGAACGCAGCACACCTTTATGATCTGATTATCGATATGGGAAAAACCTCGGTTGAAAAGGCCGTTGATTTAATCTGTGACAACGTCAAGCATAAGGCCCAATGATTATGCCTGATTGATCAGCCTTTATTAAAAGGAGCAAGGCCGCCATAACGCTTGATTACCAAATGGAGAACACCCCGTTCTCCAACATGCCGCTGGACAGACCGACATGAGGTCTGGCCTGCCCCTGGGAAATAAGAAATTATGCCGTTGAACTCTAGCACGTATATGGCATTTACCCGGCAACTAATTGCCGATCAAATTTTAAGACCCACCCAGAGATTTTTCAGAAAACAAGTTGCAAGCAGCGTGTTACTTCTTGCAGCTACGGTTTTTGCCCTGATTTGGGCCAATTCCAATATCGCCGAAACTTATCACAGCTTCTGGCACACCAAAATTTCTTTGGATTTCGGCGAGTTCCATATCAGCAAATCATTGGTCCACTGGATAAATGATGGTCTAATGGCCCTATTCTTTTTTACCGTGGGCCTGGAAATCAAGCGCGAGCTTCTGGTGGGAGAACTGGCATCACCTAAAAAGGCCTTGTTGCCGGTGATCGCCGCACTGGGGGGGATGTTGGTCCCCGGCCTTATCTATATTGCTTTTAACCTGGGTTTCTCAAATATAGACGGCTGGGGTATCCCCATGGCCACAGACATTGCCTTTGCTTTAGGCGCCGTCGCCATATTCGGTAATAAACTACCTGTAAACCTGCGAATATTTCTTGCTGCTTTTGCCATTGCAGATGACCTTGGTGCGGTATTAGTTATCGCCATATTCTATACCAAGGAAATTGTTTGGTTTTATGTCTTTGTCTGCGTCATGCTTACTTTTTGCCTTGCCATAGCGAATCTTCTTTGGATCAGATGGACACTGGTCTATGCCGCTTTGGGGCTTGCCATATGGTTTTTTGTATTGGGCTCAGGAATTCATCCGACAGTGGCAGGGATCATTGTTTCCCTGTTCATTCCGGCCCGTGGCAGGTATGATACCGATCGTTTTTTGCAGAATGTAGATCAAATAATGGCAAAATTCAAGTGCGAGGACCAGAGCTGTGGATACTCAATTCTTCTTAATCAAGAACATATGCATGCCGTACATGCCCTGGAATTGGCCTGCCATGACGTGGAAACACCGTTGCAGCGACTGATGCACGTTTTGCATCCATGGGTAGCGTTTACGATTTTACCTTTTTTTGCCCTGAGCAACACGGGCCTGAATTTTCATGGCGTAAATTTTTCAGAAGTGGCCGTACACACCGTAAGCTTGGGCATTTTTTTCGGACTGGTATTTGGGAAGCCATTGGGAGTGATGCTTTTTTCTTATTTAGCGGTAAAAACCGGAGCTGCATCCTTGCCCAAAGATGTCAGATGGTCACACATTCTTGGAAGTGCGATGCTCGGAGGAATCGGTTTTACCATGTCCCTGTTTATTGCCGACCTTTCATTTTCATCAATTCACATGCTCAACTATGCCAAGATGGCAATTCTTTCGGCATCCGTACTATCAGCAATGATTGGAATCACTTTCCTCGGCATTGTCAGCACCATAGCTCCGGTTAAAACCTGAATTTTGCACAAACAATCTTAAGTCTCTGTAAATAAAACAAAATATTAAGATATTTACCTTTAAAAACCGCTTTCTCTTGCGTCCAGAAAGCTATCTATGGGGATACCAGAACTTGAAAAGATACTTTTCTTCGCCTACCTTTACCAGACAAATCACACCGTACTTTCCTGTTTTCTTGAATGAAAAGTTGGCGGCAAAAATTCCATTATAGTTTTTCAGGCTATTTATTTGTTCATTTCCGTTGGGTTCGATCACTTTAACCTTTCCAACAGCGTCTTTTATCGGATAATTCGCGGAATCATCAAACAGCTTTACCATAACATGATGGCTGTCGCCGTTTGGATCTTTCATGTTCATACTTGCCAGACTCATAATTTGGAACTCTGCCCGGATATTTTTTTCGATCATTGTGTGTTCAAATGTACCTGTCGGGCCGGTGTGTCCCTTTGTGGTCATTGCAGGCATGTGTGTCTGTATGTGCCGTTCATGGGTCGTGTCTGCGATTGTCATGTTTGGCATAATCGAACATATAATTAGAAACATTGTAAAAAATACTATTGTTTTTTTCATTGTTAGACCTCCTTTTCATCATGCTCTTTGGGTAGATGCCATCCTCTCCAAATTCCGTAAATCACTGGAATCACGATTAAGGTGAGGATGGTAGCGCTTACCAATCCGCCCACCATCGGAGCCGCGATACGCTTCATGACCTGGGAGCCGGTACCGTGGCCCCATAAAATGGGCATAAGTCCTGCGGTTGTGGTAATAACGGTCATCATAATAGGACGTACCCGCAACGCAGTGCCCTCAACAATGGATTCACGCAGGTGTGTTCGATTGAATGTATCTGCGTACCGTGCTTTAAACTTCTCATAAGATTGATCCAGGTAGACGAGCATTATCACCCCGGTTTCAGCCGCTACCCCGGCCAGGGCAATGAAGCCCACGCCCACGGCGACACTCATGTTGTACCCCAGAATATACATAAGCCACAGACCTCCGGTGAGAGCGAAAGGTACACTCAGCATAACAATCAGGCTCTCGGTAATATTCTTAAAGTTGAAGTAGAGCAGCAGAAAAATGATGATCAGGGTCAAAGGCACCACCACCATCAAGCGTTTCTGGGCCCGTATCATGTACTCATATTGCCCGCTCCAGACCAGGCTGTATCCGGGCGGCAGTTTGATTTTTTCCCTAACCGCTTTTTGCGCTGTTTTGACATAAGTTCCCACATCAATGCCTCTGAGGTCTACATAGATCAAGGAATTGTTGCGAGCGTTTTCGCTCTTCACCACCGGAGGACCTTTGACGATCCGAATATCGGCAAGTTGTGTGATGGGGATCTGGGCACCGGTGGACGTAGGGATTAGAATTCTTCGAAGTTTTTCAGGGGTATCCCGCAGCTCCGAACCGTAGCGCAGGTTCACCGGATAACGCTCCAGCCCTTCCACTGTTTGAGTGATATTCATCCCGCCGACAGCGGTCATAATAATGTCCTGGACATCTCCTACTGTGAGCCCATATCGTGCCGCCTCCTCCCGCTTAATGTGGTAGTCGAGAAAATTACCGCCGGTGACCCGCTCTGCAAATACACTCAGCGTATTCGGCACCTCCCGGACTACTGCCTCAACCTTTTCACCCAGTTCATTCAAAACTTTTAAATCTTCACCCATGAGCTTAATGCCAACCGGAGTTTTAATCCCTGTGGAAAGCATGTCGATCCTGGTTTTGATGGGCATGGTCCATGCGTTGGTCAAACCCGGAAATCGGATCGCGTTATCGAGCTCATCCACCAGCTTCTCTATAGTCATTCCTTCTCGCCACTCCGATTCAGGTTTCAGCATAATCGTTGTTTCGATCATGGAAAGCGGCGCAGGATCCGTGGCTGTTTCAGCTCGGCCAATCTTTCCAAAAACATGGTGGACCTCCGGAAAACTGGCAATAATGCGGTCTGTCTGCTGGAGCAATTCCTTTGCTTTTGTTACCGAAATTCCCGGAAGGGTCGTCGGCATATACAGCAAGTCGCCTTCATTCAACGGTGGCATAAACTCCGAGCCGATGCTCTTCCAGGGGATATAGGTCACAGCCAGAATCACGATTGCCGACAACACGACTATCGTCTTGACTTTTAGCACCAGCTTAATCACCGGGCGGTAGATCCAGATGAGAAATCGGTTAACCGGGTTTTTATGCTCAGGCCGGATCTTTCCCCGAACCATATACCCCATGAGTACAGGGACGATTGTAATAGCCAAAAAAGAAGCTCCCAGCATGGCATAGGTTTTGGTAAAGGCCAGGGGTCTGAAAAGCCGTCCCTCTTGGGCTTCCAGGGTAAATACGGGCAGGAAGCTGACAGCGATAATCAATAAAGAGAAGAAAACGGCCGGTCCTACTTCCTTGGCTGCATCACGGATCAGATCCCAGTGCGGTTTTTTCCCGCCTTGGTGTTCGATATGCTTGTGGGCATTTTCGATCATGACGATGGCGGCATCCACCATGGCCCCAATCGCGATGGCAATTCCCCCCAGGCTCATGATGTTTGCATTGAGGCCTTGCCTTTCCATAATGATAAAGCTGATCAGCACGGCCACCGGAAGGGTAAAAACGATGACCAGCCCACTTCTGATGTGAAGCAGAAAAATGATGCAGACCATCGCCACCACCAGGCCTTCTTCAAAAAGGGTTTTTCTTAGATTATCCACAGCCCTCAGGATCAGAGACGAGCGGTCGTAAACTGTCTTGAGACGCACGCCTTCCGGTAACCCGGACTTTAGCTCTTCCATCCTCTTCTTGACATTTTTAATGACCTGAAGGGCGTTTTCGCCGTAACGCATGATGACGACACCTCCCACCACCTCCGAGGTTCCGTTGATATCGGCAATGCCGCGCCTGAGTTCGGGACCGATTTTAATGGTGGCAATATTTCGCAATAAAACAGGCGTGCCACGTTCATCGACAGCAAGGGGTATTGTGTAAAGATCTTCAATACTTTTAATGTAGCCCAGCCCCCGTATCATAAATTCGGTTTCACCCATCTCTACCAGCTTGCCGCCTACATCATTATTGCTGCGCTGGATGGCCTTTTTCACCTTCTGTAAGGGTATATTGAACGCCACCAGCTTATTCGGGTCCACAATCACCTGGTACTGCTTAACATAGCCGCCGATAGAGGCGACTTCGGCAACCCCTGGTACGCTGGCGAGTTCATAGCGCAGAAACCAGTCCTGAATGGATCGCAGTTGGGCCAGATCATGCTTATCGCTCTCCAGAATATATTCATAAACCCAGCCTACGCCGGTGGCGTCCGGCCCTAACATGGGCGTAACCCCAGGAGGTAAACGCCCTGAAACAAAATTAAGATACTCCAGTACCCGGCTGCGAGCCCAATACAGATCGGTTCCGTCCTCAAAAATGATATAAACAAAAGATAAACCGAAAAACGAATATCCCCGGACGACCTTGGCAAACGGAACCGATAGCATCGCAGTGGTCAAGGGATAGGTAATCTGGTCCTCCACCACCTGGGGAGCCTGGCCCGGATATTCGGTCAGGATAATGACCTGCACGTCGGAAAGATCCGGAATGGCATCCAGCGGTATTTTCAACATCGAATAGATGCCGGCCGCAATGATAAAAATCGTCATCAAGATTACCAGGAACTTGTTTTTTATGGATAATTCTATTATTTTTTCTATCATTTCAGGCCCCTCTTTCTGGTCTTCCAATCTGTAAAAATCGTTTGGAGCATATCAATATCCTTGTATGTATTACTGTGGGCGTTCAAGGGTTCAAAGGTTCAGGGGTTCAAGGTTCCATTCTCGTCCCCGGACTACATTTGGGATGCGTATTTACGAGAAAAGCGTCAGTTTCGTCAGGCCTAATCCAAAATTTGAAGCCAAATTGCCAATTAATTTGGAAAATGAACATTTGTAACGAGGGCTTTGGATCTTCAACGCCTTCTTTGTCCTTAACCCTGAACGTTGAACCCTGAACCTGTGAACGGTTATGTACTACTTTTGATGCGTTTTCGAAGTTTCCGTCTCTTCATCCATCTTCATATCCGACATATTAAGATCATCTGCTTCCATTTTCATTGATCCGGAAGAACTCGGTGTTGGACTTTTTTGTTGGACTTCCAACATCTTTTGAATGGCCTCGCGCAAACGGCTTTCCGAATCGAGCATGAACTGGGCGGAAATCACAATCTGTTCATTTTCTTTAAGGCCTTCTAATACCTGAAACTCATTGTCATTTCCTTCTACTCCGAGCTTGACCTCACGGGGCTGAAATTTGCCCTTGCCAAGCGCCACAAAAACAACCTTTCGAACGCCACTGTCAATGACCGCTTCCTGGGGGATGACCAGGCTATCTTTAGCAATGGCAGACTCCAGATTCACATTGGCGTACATATTCGGCTTTAGCTGAAAATCGGGATTGGGAAATTCCAGTCTGAGCCTGGCCGTGCGAGTCTTAGCCGTAAGAAAAGGATAAACATACAGAACTTTACCTTTAAAGATTTTGCCCGGGATGTAGGAAAGTTCCATCTTTGCAGGCATTCCATTTCGGATCCAGGGAAGCTCGTACTCATAAATGTCCACATCCACCCACACATTTGAGAGATCGGCGATTTCATACAGGTGTTCACCCGCTTTTACATGGTGACCCTGAAAAGCGATTTTTTTGATGACCACGCCGCTGGCTGGAGAATATATGGTTATTGTCTTTTGAACGTTACCGGTATTTTCTATTTTTTTAATCTGCTTCTCACTCAGATCCCAGTATCTCAGTCGGGTATGGGAGGCTTTCAAAAGCCGCTGAGCTCCTTCCCGGATGCTGGGGTAAGGGCTTTCTTTTAGATTTGCGTTATGTTGAAGAGATAGAAGATATTCCTCCTGGGCCGTTACCAGTTCGGGGCTATAAATATCGAAAAGGGGCTGGCCTTTTTTCACTGTCTCGCCGATAAAATTCACATACAGTTTTTCAATCCATCCGTTGAACTTGGTATTGACCGCATAGATACGTCTTTCATCGTAGGTAATGTTGCCGAATGTTCGAATGTATTTAATCAGTGGTTTGCGTTTTACCCGTCCCATACGAACGCCCATATTTTGAATGGTCACCGGATCGATGCGGATGGTTGAAGCCGGTTCTTTTTCTTCGCCTTCTTCCTCGTAAACCGGCACCAGATCCATTCCCATGGGAGATTTCCCCGGTTGGTTTCGGATATAAGTTGGATCCATGGGGGCGGCCCAGTATTTGACTTTTTTACCGGTTTTGGGATCAATCATTCCTGCTTTTAGTCCCTTTTCCGCAGCCAAGGCTTTTGTAACCGTTAGTTTCGGTTCGCCGGTGTGATTCATGTCAAAACCTGCCCCAGTGATTAGTACTGCCAACACACCGATTAAGCCAAGGGTTGTTAAAAAATTTGATCTTTTTATAAATCTTTTCATGATGTTTTTTCCTTCTGCAAATGAGATATATTATCACCAAGATTCTGAGACAAAAGCGGTGCGCCCAGAAGCTCTTCAAGTTCTGCTCGCTTTTTATAGAGACTGAACAGATAATTTTCTGACTGAAGTTCGAAGCGGATCAACCGAATTTGGGCATTGATCATGGTGTTGAAGTTTACCTTACCAACCTCATAGGCAGTTAAAGAAGATCGGGCCCACTGCTCTGCCTGGACTATCAAGGCATCCGTAATTAGCCGGTAGTTATTCCGGATGTTTCGGATATCGGTTACCAGAGCGTCTATTTTATGAGGAAGACCGTTTGCCAAATTTTGATAAGACTGTGAGGCGGCCTGATGACTCAATTTGGTTGCTTCCAGTTTTTTGTCCTGCCTGGTTTTCTTCCAAAGGGGAATATTCATGACAACAGAAGTTGAAACAAAGTCCGGTAAATCCCGACCGTTGAAGTCTTCTTCCCGTTGGCCATAAGCCACTTTGAAATCCAAATCCGGCCAATAGTCCTTTCGGGCCAGCTCGATTCCCACGCCGGCCAGCTCGATTTCAGCCTGTTTAACCTTCAGCCAGGGATTCATCTCTAATGCTTGGGTTTGCAATTCCTCCATTTCCAGTACCGGATCAGGATATGGCAAGCTTTCAGGCGGTGTTACCGGGATGAAACTCCCCCGATTAAGCAGGCTGTTGATCCGATCTTCCAGTGTGCGGCGCTTTTTTCCCAAAGTGATCTGTTCATCCAAAAGTTTGCTCAGTTCCACTTGGGCTTGCAAAACATCTTGTTGGAGACCTTGACCCGCTGCATATCTCGTCTCCGATACCCTGAGTAGCTGGGTCAACATTTTAATTAGACTCTCATTGGTTTTCTGACCGCTGGTAACAAAACCCAGTTCATAATATGCCGTCGCTATTTCCCGGGCAAGTTCCAGCCGTTTTGCCTTTAGGATCGCTTCTTGACGAATCGCTTTCATTGCAGCCTGCTGGGACCGGAGGCTTAATTTGCCGAACCACGGTATTTTCTGAGCGATGAAAATCTGTTTCTGAGTCATTGGCTCCTGATCAAACCTGAAGTTGTCGGTTGGGATATTCAGCAAAGCGATGCCAATGCGAGGATCATTCAACGAGCCCGCGAATGAGATCTCTTCTCTAAGGCTTTGCACCTGGGATTCCAGGCTCTTGATATCCTGGTTATTGGCCAAACCTTCTTCAATAAGCCTGTCCAGCGGTTGTGGCGCCCAGATGGAAGTGTCAGCCGCTGATTTGTGAGGGGCAATGAAAGCAACCACGGCCACTACCAACGTTAACGATAAAACTTTGAGCAAAAACTGTTTCATGTCGTGCCTCCTATAACTTTTTCCATTCTGCCACTAAGGCACCAAGGTTCACCCTGTTAAATAGTTCTAAATTTCGCTTAGTATAGATATTCGATGGTACTTTTTAACAAAAAGCGATACTGGTTTTTCAATATTTAACAGGGCAGGCGAAGAAAGAATAATAAATATATCCTTTGTGCCTTAGTGCCTTTGTGGCAAATATTTCTTGGTTTCGGCTTGTCCTGCTTAGGAATTAAAGCAAAACATGTGCCAAATACATAACTATTTGAATATAATATATATATATTGTCTTAACGTGAAATGATCGATTTAAAAGGTGCGTAAATTATACGCATTTTGAGCGAAATTTTGGGCTATGTGCGAAATATATTTGCATTCATGTTGTCGCCGTGATATTCGGGAGAAACAGAGATACGAGAATGATATATAAAATCACATGAGAGCTTTGCTTTAACATTGACGGTTTCGTAAAAAGTCGAAAAACACCCTTTTTTGTCATTCCGGCGAAAGCCGGAATCCAGTAAAATTCAATGGCTTCTGGATGCCGGATCAAGTCCGGCATGACGGTTTTAGGACTTTTTACGACGCCATCAATATTTAACATATTATCTTGATAACGTCATAAGTTTATTTTCCTTTATCTCTCTTTTAATTCCGACATGCCTCCGTGTGTTTACATTTGGCCGGGGGGATTTCAAAATTTGGTGGTTCATGAGAGTTCTCCAATTAAAACGGCTGTATATCCCAGCGCTTTCCATCCTGGCAGTGGTGATTCTGATGCTCATTCTAATCAGTATCTCCACTTACCGTAATCTGGAACGGGAAGAGAAGGCCGCATTAACTTTCCTATATAAGGAGGGCTTGGCCATACTGCATACTTTGGAGGCAGGTGCCCGGGCAGGCATGATAATGCATGAGTGGGAGGAAGATTCGATTGAGAACCTTATCCTGGAAACCGGGAAAAATGAAAATATCGCCTATGTCTATCTCATCGATTCACAGGGCATAGTAATCCACCATTCAAATCCATCCTTTGAGAGCATGTCTTCAGCCTGGCACCCTCAGTTGGATAATAAGGATCAAGTCCAAAGCAGAGTTAGAAGGCTGACAGATGGCGCAGAAGTGTATGACCTGGCCAAACGCTTTTCTCCACGCCAATCGTTGCTTATGAATTATGATCATAACGATGTGATAAGTCACAGGCAAAATATGGCTTTTCATCAACATTCCGACAACATCATTATTCTAGGGCTGAAAATGATGGCTTTTGAAGAGGCGCGTCGCTCGGATATTCATCATGCCGTGATTATGGCCGGAATTCTCGTGGCTCTCGGATCAGGAGCCCTTTTTTTTATTTTTGTCATCCAGAATTACTATCTGGTAGACAGGACATTAAAAGAGACACGGGATTACACTCGACAGGTTGTTGCCAACATGGCCAACGGCCTGCTGAGCATTAACCCGGAAGGCCGCATTATATCTTACAACCGGTTGGCTTCAGAATTGCTTGGACTGAAAGAAACCGAGGTTTATGCAATGAACTTGAAATCAGTGATTGACTTTAAGGAAACCGGGATAGACGGTACTCTTGCAGGATGTCAGCCCGTGCTTGAACGGGAATTCCTTCACCAGCAGAAATCCGGTGCGCTGATTCCAATTACCCTGAGCGTCACGCCGATTCTTGGCGAGAAAAACACCTGTACCGGTGCCGTCATTGTGCTCAGAGACTTAAGAGAAATAAAACGATTAGAGGAGAAGGTCCGACATTCGGAAAAACTTGCGGCCATTGGGGAACTGGCTGCTGGAGTTGCTCATGAAATCCGTAATCCGCTCAGCTCTATCAAGGGGTTTGCCCGGTTCCTGGCTCACTCCCTTTCGGATCGCACCCGGGAAAAAGAATATGCTGAAATCATGGTCAAGGAAGTTGATCGGATTAACAGTGTAGTCAATGATCTGCTTACATTTGCCCGTCCGTTGGAACCCGAACTTGCATCAACAGATCTTTTTGAGCTTATAGAACATACAGTGCGGCTACTGGAAACCGATGCCCGATCACGTAATATAAAGATCCGGAGTAAAATCAATCCGGATTTTAACAGCTTTCTTCTGGATGCCAATCAGATCACCCAGGCCCTGCTTAACCTCATGCTGAATGCACTGCAGGAAGTTGATGACGGGGGAACAGTAGAAGTGGGAGCCAATATAAATGAATCGGGCACCAGGCTGCATATTTGGGTAGAAGATGACGGACCTGGAATCCCCAATGATAAAAAGAAAAAAATTTTTGATCCTTTTTTTACAACCCGAAAGAAAGGTACGGGTTTGGGTCTTGCCATTGTTCGTAAAATCGTGGAAAACCACAGCGGTGAACTTCAGGTTGAGAGTCCGTTGCCCGGAAAAACCGGAGGTAGTCGATTTACCATTACCCTTCCGTCCGGATCACCGGACATCAAGTAGGGTCAATAAGAACCCTTTAGTCCTGGCAATTATTGAACGTCTCGGAAATTCTACAACATACTGTAAATAAAATAATTTAAGGAAGGACATGAAACCGAAAATCCTAATTGTCGATGACGATTACGCCCATCGTAAGATGCTTGAAGCAGTTCTTTCCGCCCAAGGTTACGAGACACGGCAGGCTGAAGACGGTCAAACGGCAATTGCCGCCGTGGAGAAACGCTTCTATAACCTCATTTTGATGGATGTTCGTATGACTTTGGTTGGCGGCATCGAGGCCCTGAAACGGATCAAGGAAATCAGTCCGGGGATACCTGTTATCATCATGACGGCCTATGCTTCGGTCAGTACGGCAGTGGAGGCACTGAAATCAGGCGCCTACGATTATTTGACCAAACCGCTCGACATTGATGAACTTAAGATCCTGATTAATAAAGCCCTGCGGCATAAACAATTGGAAAAGGAGAACATATATCTTAAGGAACAGCTTAAAGATCGCTTCGATTTCTCAAAAATCATTGGTCAAAGTTCTGTGATGCGCAAATTGCTGGAGACAATCGCGATAGTTGCTCCAACTGAAGCCACCGTGCTTATTACCGGTGAAAGCGGTACGGGCAAGGAACTCATAGCTAACGCCATCCATTTGAACAGTCCACGCCGTGAAAAACCCCTTATCAAGGTCAACTGTGCTGCCCTGCCTGAAGCCTTATTGGAAAGTGAGCTGTTTGGTCATGAAAAAGGGGCATTTACAGGCGCCTTAACACGACGGCAGGGCCGTTTTCAACTGGCTCATAAGGGATCAATATTCCTGGACGAAATCGCTGAGATGGCGCCTTCCACACAGGCTAAAATCCTTCGGGTACTTCAGGAGCGTGAATTCGAACCCGTAGGCAGCTCGAATACTGTTAGGGTAGACACCCGCGTGATCACTGCAACAAACAAAAACTTGAAAGAAGAAATTCAGGAAGGTCATTTCCGCGAAGATCTTTTTTATCGAATCAATGTCGTCACCCTCAGCGTCCCACCTTTGCGCGAACGGCGAGAAGACATTCCATTACTTGCGGATTTTTTCCTTAAACAATATGCCGTAAAGAACCGAAGACTTATAAAAGGCTTTACGCCCCTGGCAACCGACTTGCTGATGCGTTACGACTGGCCCGGAAATGTTCGGGAACTTGCAAACATGGTAGAACGCTCAGTGATTATGGCTAGAGGAGATATGATAACCCCGGACGAATTTTCTGATACCTTACGGGCTCTGGACCCGGAGATGATAAAATCTGAGATCGGTCTCACTCCGGGAAGATCTCTCAAAGACGTCGAAAAAGAAATGATTCTAATGACTTTGAAGGATACAGAAGACAATCGTACCCATGCTGCAAAGATTCTTGGGATCAGCCGCCGCACCCTGCAGTTAAAACTTAAAGAATACGGAACCAGTTAAAAGATCGAACTCACCGGATGATCCAAACTGATTCTAAGTTACAGATAGTTTACTGTTAACTAACAACTTATAACGTCTGATCGAGTTTTGACTCGATTAGATGTATATTTTATTGACATGCCACCTTATAAATACCACCAGGGAATAACACTGACAGCCGATCTTTTTCCAATAACATTTTCGCCTCTGTATATGACAAGTCCTTTTTCAGATGTAAGGTTTTTCTCCCGTGTGGTATACTCTTTTATAAAGCCCGCTAATAATGAAAGTTTCAAAGATATTTCCCCAAAGAGGATAACTCATCAGTTCATCCGGGTTCCTGATTGATAAAAGGAACAAGAGAATGCCTGTATCTGTAAAATATAGTTTTGG
>JAYEFV010000123.1:0-4547 GCA_034658755.1 Thermodesulfobacteriota bacterium
GGGTAGAAATCGTCATAGAAAACCTTAAAGCCGCTCGCTCTGAGAAGCTCAGCCAATTGTTTGGCGTATTCCCGCTCTGTACCAGCAAAGGAAATCGCTACATCAAAGGCGTCGAGATCAACTTGTTTTGGAGGAAAGGCCTGCGGGCGTTTTGAAGGAGCTCCGACGTAACGCCGGTCAGCCAGCGAAGCAACCGTGCCGACGTTCAGAAAACTGAACCCGTGCTTCTCGAGCTCCACGTGAGCTGACAGGAGACCTTTGAGACCGGGCGAGAAGTGGGCAGCATGGGCATCAAAGCAACGATGAACATATTCAGTGTTCCTACCGAAGACGCTGCTGCCATCTTCCTTGTACGAAGTGAACCGCCACCAGCATGATTCGAAGTCGAATTCAGGACATTCGGCAAACGATGCAAACCCACCGATAAATTCTAAAGCGGCGGCGAATTCAGCAGAAAGAGGCATGTGCTTTGCGCGGTAATGTGTGGTCCACCCCTTGGTACCAGCTCCATCCATCCAGGTAAAAATGAAATTGAAATACTCGTCCCCCGACTCCTTTAATCGCTCGATTTTCGGCGCTACATGGCCATTCCCGGAAGCGTATTCACTGGAATAGCGACGGCCTTCTGAGGGCCTGCCGAAGAAAAACCCCCATCCCTCGGGTTGCGGCAGGGCAAGGCTACAGTTCTGTAAGTGGGTTTCGGCTTCCTCAAGTTGTGATAGGGCTGCTGCAGCGGACTTGCCAAAACTCTGAATGTCGAATTCCTGTGGAATTACGCTGACGTAACACTCGCCCCTGTGAAATGCGCAGGGACTTCTATGAAAACCCATGAAACTCAATAGATCGGTGCTCTGCAGTCCAGCACTCGAATAGGACAACGGTTGGACATGGAGGGTGTCAAGAAAATCGTCTTTGGCATATTGAAGCCGGACGTGCTTAAAGCGAAAACCTGAGGTATCAGCCTCTTTGATGATGCTGGTTTTCAAAGCTGAATGAAGGTCTCTCATCTATATACCTCTCAGTCGTATTTCAAATCAAACTAACCAGTTATTCTATTGTTTTCTGTATAATACTCGAAAAAAATATCAGTTGACAAGAAAAAAACGGCATTGTATGTATTTTCTATCTACATAACTCCACAATAAAGATGTTATATAGAAAACTATTATGTCACAATGATACCCATTCCCCAAAATATAAACACCCTCTATAGCGCTTTGCTTATTCAAAAAGCGGTTCCGGATAAATACCATCCTTATTATCGAAAGTGGCTGCGGTATTATCTGGATTTTTGCCAAAAATACGGTTTTATACAATCAGACACAAAAAGCCTGCCGCATTTTATAAAGAAACTGAAAGAAAAAAAACAAACCGATCCGCAACAAAAACAAGCTGCTGATGCAATATACATATATTATGGTGAAGAAACGATACGTGAAGATAAGAACGTTTTATCTAAGACCAATAACAAGATAATATCAAGTAAAAAAAACAACTTGAAACCAACGAACGCCAGTTGGGTACCGGAATATAATGATTTGAATGCTGAAATAAAAATCAGGCACTACTCCAAAAGCACATTGAGAACCTATACAACATGGGTTCGGCAATTTCAGGGCTTTACCAAGAGCAAAGACCCGAAGCTGCTATCCACTTCAGATGTAAAAGAATTTCTTACCCATCTCGCTGTTGAGAAAAAAGTTGCTGCATCGACACAAAATCAGGCGTTTAATGCCCTTCTGTTCTTTTATAGGCATGTGCTAAAAAGTGAATTTGGGGATATAAAAGATGTTCCGAGAGCAAAAAGAAAAACATACATCCCCGTGGTATTATCTCGTAAAGAGGTTGATACCATCATTTCATTTCTCAAATATCCCTACAGTTTAATTGTTAGGCTAATGTATGGCTGCGGGCTCCGGTTATTTGAATGTATGCAGCTGCGTGTCAGTGATTTTAATTTTGACAACGGCATATTGACCGTCCATGACGGAAAAGGAAAAAAAGACAGAACGGTTCCATTGCCGGATCGAATTGTCCCGGAATTAAAAAACCACCTTGAATCCGTGATTAACCTTCATCAAGAAGACCTTGCGAACGATTATGCCGGGACGTTTCTGCCCGATTTGCTGGAGAGAAAGTATAAACATGCTGCAAAGGAATTGGTCTGGCAATGGTTTTTCTCAGCAAAGATGCTGACCTTTATCCCTGATGCCGGAGAATACAGGCGGTATCATCTACATAAAACCCATGTACAAAAGGCGATTAGAAAGGCGGTTAAGCGCACTCGCATTCCCAAGCGTGCGTCCGCCCATACGTTTCGGCACAGTTTTGCCAGTCATTTGTTACAGGCCAATTATGATATCCGAACCATCCAGGAACTTATGGGACACAGCGATGTCCGAACAACGATGATATATACCCATACGATTAAGAGCCGGACAATCAAAGAAGCCAAAAGTCCTCTAGATCTGCCTTGAATCCGGGGTGCCTTCGACTTTCATTCAAGCAGGTCTTCCTCCTGACTTTATCAACTGCCTGACTTTATCAACTGAGGAATAACCCGCATTTCTCTCGACTCCTTGAATCCTATATTCAGCGTGTAAGAATTTGATCACTTTGGCGACAAATAAGAAAATCGCTTTTTTATTGAGAATATTATTGATAAGGTCAAAACTGTAAACCGGTTTAGATAAAACGATTGAACAGGATACAAACATGAAAGTAGAACATATAAAAATATTTGTACTAACGTTTGCCCTGCTTATCGGATCGCTGACCTTGGTTAAACAAAGCTTGTCACAAATCATAGTGGATCACAGTATCTATTCAATTTTACTGGGAAAATATGTCAAACAAGGCCAAGTAGACTACCGGGGTTTTAAAGCCCAAGAAGAAAAACTGGATCAGTATCTTAAACTGCTTGAGAAAACCGATTCTGACAATCTGTCCCGAAATGAACATTTCGCTTTTTATGTCAATGCATATAACGCCTGTACCATAAAGCTGATTCTAAGCGGGTATCCCGGGGTTAAATCCATAAAGGATCTTGGAAATATATTCAAAAGCCCGTGGAAAAAGAAGATTTGTCGCATTGACGGTGATGTTATCACACTGGATGACATCGAGCACAAAATACTTCGGCCCCGATTCAAAGATCCAAGGGTTCATTTTGCCATCAATTGTGCGGCGTTGAGTTGCCCTCCACTTATCTCCGAACCTTATCGCGGAAACACTTTAGACCGGCAGCTTGACCATTCAGTGCGGGCATTTATCAATAACCCGCAGCGAAATTATCTTGAGAACAACACGCTTTATATCAGTAAAATATTCAAATGGTTCTCGGAAGATTTTGACAACGATGTTATTGGTTTTCTCATTAAATACGCCAAAAAAGATCTTAAAAAAGAATTGGAAGCAAAAAGATCAAAAATCAAGATTAAATATTTAAATTATGACTGGTCTTTAAACACAATAGGAAACAATTCTGAGCCCATTCGATAAATAGTTTATTTGCGGATGGACACTGATTAGAATACATTTCTCATAAACAATGCCAAGCGGGTTAGAGTCTTCGCCCTAGTTGGATTTAAATGTTACATCCGTTTTAGAGTTTCTTTTTTTGAGGGCGCCGAAGGCGGACGTTGTATAAAATCGTTTCGCGATTTTATTGTTAAAGGAGGTACGAAAATGAAGTTAGCCATGATCGGCCTGGGTCGAATGGGAATGAATATGGCAAAACGGCTTTTAAAGGGGGGGCATCAGGTAATCGCTTACAACCGTTCACCGGAAAAAACAAATCAACTGCTTGAAGATGGCGCAATTGGAGCGTATTCTCTTTCAGAGGTAGCCGAAAAGCTCTCTACTCCGCGTATTATATGGATGATGCTTCCGGCCGGGCAGGCTGTGGACGATCATATCCGTGAATTTAAGGATCTCCTTTCGCCGGATGACATGGTTATTGATGGTGGTAATACATATTATAAAGACGATATCCGCAGGGCAAAGCTGCTTGAGGAAAAAGGCATCCGGTTTATGGATGCCGGTGTCAGCGGAGGAATATGGGGGCTTCAAATTGGTTACTGTCTGATGATTGGCGGAGAGCAAGAGACGTTTAAACAACTGGAACCCATATTTAAAGCCCTGGCTCCGGAGGAAGGTTATCTTTACTGTGGCGCCACAGGTGCCGGGCATTTTGTTAAAATGGTTCACAACGGTATCGAATACGGCATGATGCAGGCCTATGGTGAAGGATTCGAAATTTTGGAGGCATCTGAATATGCCGAGTCTTTAAACTATGCTGATGTTGCCCATCTATGGAATCAGGGCAGCGTTGTTCGTTCATGGTTACTGGAACTTGCTGAAGAGGCTTTTAGAAAAGATGGAAAACTTTCCGATATCAAGGGATACGTAGAAGATTCGGGAGAAGGACGCTGGACAATCCAGCAAGCCCTGGAAACCGGTGTTCCGGCTCAGGTTATCACGCTTTCCTTATTGAGACGTTTTCGTTCCCGACAAGAAAATCCTTTTACAGACAGAGTTCTGGCAGC
>JAYEFV010000124.1:0-4536 GCA_034658755.1 Thermodesulfobacteriota bacterium
ATGCACAGCAGGCGGGTTTCGATCTAAAAGGCGCTCGGAATAGTCTTGAAGCAGCGGTGAAGCTGGCACCTGAGAATGCTCTGGCATGGGCCAGACTGGCCGAACTGTGGTCTTCGTTCGGAGAGCTCGATCAGGCCCTTGAGGCGGCACAAAAGGCCGTGGCCTTGGATCCGAACCTTTCCAGAACGCAGACCGTTTTGGGATTTGCCTATCTGACACAGATTGAAACAAAAGAATCTAAAAAGGCTTTTGAAAAAGCCATTGAATTGGATCAGGCGGATTCCCTTCCGAGACTGGGCCTGGGCCTTGCCAAAATTCGGGAGGGTGACTTAAAAGATGGCGGAAGGGAGATCGAGATTGCCGCGAGTCTTGACCCTAACAACTCCCTTATCCGCAGCTACCTGGGTAAGGTTTACTTTGAAGAAAAACGTACGAACCTGGATGGGCGTGAGTATGCCGTCGCCAAGGAGCTTGATCCACAGGATCCTACACCCTGGTTTTACGATGCGATCCGAAAACAGACCGTAAACCGACCGATTGAGGCTTTGCAGGACCTGCAAAAGGCCATCGAACTCAACGAAAACCGTGCTGTTTACCGTTCTAAGCTGCTGCTTGACTCGGATCTGGCTGCGCGCAGTTCGAGCCTTGCCCGAATTTATAATAATCTGGGCTTCCAACAACTGGGTTTGGTGGAGGGTTGGAAATCCGTTAACACCAATCCGGGCAACTATTCCGCCCACCGGTTCTTGGCCGATTCATACTCTGTCCTGCCGCGCCATGAAATCGCCAGGGTTAGTGAACTCCTCCAGAGTCAATTGTTGCAGCCAATCAATATTACGCCGCTTCAACCCCAATTGGCTGAGGGCAATCTGTTTCTCATTAGCGGGCAAGGTCCTTCGATTTCCTCCTTTAATACGTATAATCCTCTGTTCAACCGAAATCAGGCGACCCTGCTGGCCACCGGGTTTGCGGGCACTAATGATACATGGGGTGGGGAGGGTATCGTTTCCGGCATTTACAAGAAATTATCTTTGAGCGCAGGGTATACTCACTTTGAAACTGATGGGTTTCGAACAAATAATGACCAGGATGATGACATCAAAAACGTCTTTGCACAAGTAGAGCTTACGCACAAAACAAGCATTCAAGCGGAATACAGATACAGGGATACTCAAACAGGTGATCTGCCGATCCGCTTTGATCCCGATAATTTTTTCCCAACGGATAGATATTCAACGGAGACGGAGTCCATACGTCTGGGCCTTCACCAAGCTTTCACTCCCCGTTCCCATCTTTTGGTTTCTTTTATCATCCAAAATAAAGACTATGATTTTCTCTATCCAGATCCATCTTTTTTACTCGACTGGTCAACAGACGAGGATGGCTACATGGGAGAAATCCAACACCTTTTCAAGACTGATCGATTCCATATTACCAGCGGTGCAGGTTATCTCGAAGTAGATGAAGATAACACGGACATTTACTTTTCACCCCCTCCTGAGATCACCAGTACCGACATCAATAGCTTTAATTTTTATCTGTATTCATACATCAATTTCCCAAAAGATGTGATATTCACCATTGGGGCCAGTGCCGACTTCTTCGAAAAGGATAATAAAGAAAGTGATAATGTGGATATGGATGAAGATCAGTTCAACCCTAAATTCGGGATAACCTGGAATCCTTTTCAGAATACCACATTACGAGCTGCGGCCTTCAGAGTTTTAAAAAGGAGGTTGATATCAAAACAGACCCTCGAACCCACACAGGTAGCCGGGTTTAATCAGTTTTTTGACGACGGTGAAGGGTCTGATTCATGGCGCTACGGCATCGCCATTGATCAAAAATTCTCTGCAAGTCTTTATGGGGGTGTGGAGTTTTCCAAACGTGATATTGAAGTGCCATATAAATTTTATCCGTTCCTCGCAAGTCCTTCTGTCCAAGAAACAGATTGGGAAGAACAACTGAGTCGTGCCTACCTATACTGGACACCGCGGAGCTGGCTGGCGCTCAGTGCTGAATATCAATATGAGGATCTTGACAGGGATACGGAATTTGTCGGTCCAGAGCTATTCACAGAGATCGAGACGCATCGGTTCCCATTAGGGATCGGTTTTTTCCATCCTTGCGGGATTAGTACCCAGGTAAAAGCAACGTATATTGATCAGGAGGGGAAATTTGGCGATCCCTTTTCAGGTTTTATGTCGGGAGACGATCAATTCTGGGTAGTGGATGCGGCTATTTCTTATCGATTACCCAAACGGTGGGGTTTTATAACACTTGAGGCTAAAAATTTGTTTGACGAAGAGTTCAACTTTCAGGACACAGATCCTGCAAATCCATGGACTGTTCCAGAACAAGTAATTTTAGGCAAGTGTACACTGGCCTTCTAGCCGGCTAATGAATGACTGAATAAATTATTGGTGAGAAAGGGGGGATAAATTAAGATCTAAACCGTACGTTTTAGACGTGCCATAAACAAACTAGTTATCTTTGAGAAAAAAGAAAAATTATTATCTCATGAAAAGGAGGGAACAATGGCAAACTATATGGTGGTTTACATAGATGTGGGTACCGGGGATATTAGTGAGGTTTACGGGGCTCAGGATATACCGATAAATCTCAATAACGTTGTTCTTGAAGAAGCTGAATTGGCCTACTCTGCTGGGGAACATAAAAAATTTACAATTAAAGATTTTAAAAGTGATAAAGCTTTTATGACTTTTTATGCAGAATCAAGTCCGGGGTGCCGCTACATTCATAAGGCAAGCTGTGAGTATGTAAAAGTTTGCAAATAGGGCTACCCCTAAAAATTCCAAACCTACTACGTTGAGCTGGCCAAGTTGGCTCTTGGTCACTGTTGTCAAGGGTGCTTATCGAGTCTACCACTGAAAGGTTAGCGGAGTTCCATAATTTGGGAACACTTACAACTCAGTCAATAGAAGGATTTTTACTTGGTCATTCATGGAATATTGGTATTATCTTGACGGAAAAGGGACGTCGTGAAACATTAACATCTGCCCCTGACGAACAAATATTACACGATTTAAACAAATCTATTATATCACAATTTTTTAAAAGCTCACTATCAATATCCACAGGCGACTGACCTCCGTTTGATATTCAGAAAATATCAAACGGAGGCTTACCGCTCATTCCTTTACCTTCGACGTATAAGGAGCCAAATCGATATCGATCCTGATATTGATGCTCTTTGCAAGCCGGATTCAATGGAGCTTAGAACGAACCTACCTTTTATTGATGCCAAGTCTCTTCATTCTTGAATCAAACGTTGATCTGTTTATTCTGGCATCATGAGCGGCACGCGTTATGTTCCATCTGTTTTTGTTAAGAAGATAGATAACATAATCTTTTTCAAGATCTTCCCAGGAATAACCGGCAAATGGAGACTCAACCGATGCCGGAGAAAGACTATTGGCTGAATATATGGGTTCTTCAGGAAAAGAAGATGGGTGATGGGCATTTTTTTCGTAAAGCTCTTTTTTGAAATGATCCGGCAACTCATTAACCCCCACGATATCATTGTCAACGGTGCTGAGAATATATTTGACGAAATTTTCAAGCTCCCGAATATTTCCTTCCCATTGGTAGTCTTCCAAGTACTGTAATGCTTTTTTTGAAATTCTTTTCTGAGTGACCCCCAGTTTGAGAGCTTCTCTCTTGAGAAAATAATTCAGCAATAGCGGAATATCAATTTTTCGCTCCCGAAGTGGTGGAAGGTGAATCGGAAGAACATTGAGACGATAGAATAGATCTTCTCTGAACTCTTTTCCGGCAATTGCCTGGATTAAATCTTTGTTGGAGGCGGAAATAATTCTTAGGCTGATTTTGTAAGTCCTGGTATCACCCAGGGGCTTAATTTCGCTGTTTTGAATAACCCTCAATAAGCGCGATTGGAGACGTAAAGGCATGTCTCCAATTTCATCAAGGAAAACGGTTCCGCTGTCGGCAGCTTTCAGGAGACCGATTTTGTCCTCCGTTGCACCGGTAAAAGCGCCTTTTTTATATCCGAACAGTTCACTTTCCAGGAGCGTATCCGGAATGGCACTGCAATTCTGCACAACAAACGGTTTATCCTTCCGGAAACTGAGATTGTGCAACGCCATTGCGACGAGATCTTTACCGGTTCCGCTTTCACCGGTAATCAATACGGGAAAGTCGGTTACGGCATAATCGCGGACCTGTTTCATTACATCGATGAAAGGGCGACTTTGACCAATGATTTGGGCATCGCTTTGCATCCCGGCCAGAATCTGCTCAAGCTCAAGATTTTTTTCAACCTGTTGGGTATAGTACAAGGCGTTGCTCAAAGCCGTGGCCCCCATATCCACGATGCTCTTGAGAAGTTCGAGGTATTTTTTGTCAACATTCAGAAGATCACTCGTTGGGTTTGTATCAATGAGTTGGACAACTCCGTAAACCTGGCCATCCCTCAAAATTAAAGGAAAAGCAAAAATCAAATTACTCTTTAATTTCATTCCATTTTCAAATTTTTTATAATGACGGGGATCTTTT
>JAYEFV010000125.1:0-4535 GCA_034658755.1 Thermodesulfobacteriota bacterium
AGTTCAAATTCAAGGCGTGCAAATTTTGTAATCATGAGGCGTACTTTTCGTACGTTGAATGATTACGAAATGCAGCACAACGCAGAAGTTGGACTTTTTACAAGACCGTCATTTATTTTATCCGAGATAATAGTATATTACTCCAACAATAACAATGCTCATAACCCGAAAGCTTTGACCCATTAACAAAAGCTGGGTTCCCATTTTAGGAGAAAAAATTCCAATATACCTTGGCAGTTGATGCCTGAGAGCACGTATGGGAAAAGCAACAATATTTCCGATAAGCAAAGCCAAAACCGTCTGTTTGGTTGTGATTACTCCTGCATTCAACAATGCGCCTGCGGCTGCGAATCCTGAGGTGAACTCCGCAGCAAAACTGAGTATCACCACAGAGAGGGCTTCCATGGGCATAAATGTTGTTACTACATATCCGGCAAGCCATTTGCGCGCCAGTGTAAAAAGACACATGGCGTTTAATATGAAAACAAGTATATAGATGGGGACAACATATGTGGCAATATTTATAATACGTCCGGGAAACTTTTCTCTGATATTTTCCCAGAGTCCCTTATCTTTATTCTTATCCGGAATAGAGGTTTCTTTTACTTTATCGTTGTCATTCCGTTTTTTTAAAAATGGGTGGAAATGGCCATAAATAAGACAAAGAGAAGTTCTTAAAAGTGTTGCTAAAAATGTAATCAAAAAATAGAGGCCGCCGGCCCGACCGGTAAGAGGAATCACAATAAAAAGGGTGGTGGGAAGGTGAAGAAAATATGCGGGAAGTTGATTTACGAAATTCGCTAAAAAAAGTTGCCGGCGGGAAATTTTTTCGTCTTTATAAAAATCGAGCAGCATGGCATTGGCGGTAACGCCTGAAACAAAAGCCGTGGTAAACGCTGCGCTGCACCGGTTGCCAAGGTTGCCGAATCTGAAAAATGGTCCGGCCAGCGCGGCTAAGAATTTTGTCCATTCCGAAGCCTCGATGACCTGGCCTACAACAAGCCCCACTCCGATGAAGAGCATCAGACGAGCAAGCGGCCATAAAAGCCTGGAAAAAACTTTCTGACTGCTGAGATCATCAACTATAAATATTCCAAAGATAAGTATGGCAGCAGATATGCCGAAAGAGAGGGCCGGCGCTTTATATTTGGCTTTAGACTTCGGATGTGCCATTTTCTTTTTTCTGCCTGGCTATTATAATCGTCCAATATTCCGGCGGTCTGTTATCAAGTTCCTTGATATTTCTTATGATCTCCTGGTCCGGAAGCCCGCAGTTTATGACTCCTACACTGTTTTCAAGGCGATTGGCATCATCAAGAGCGGAGGTTATGTCTTTAACATTACGGTATGCTTTCAGAAAAACCACGGTTTCCGGCTTTACGGAAAGCTGTCTAAATCGTTCTCCCCCCATGGCGCCGGAAGTAATCAAAAGTGATTCTTCACCCTCGACAAGCGGAATGTTCAAGCAGGCCGCTGAGGCCTGGTAAGAGGTTATGCCGGGTATGCTGATAACAGGCTGGTTTGGAGCCAGGGTCTGGATAGTCTTTAAGATGTAACCATAGGTTGAATAGGTCATGGGATCACCCAGGGTTATAAAAGCCACATTATACCCCTGTTCCAGTTCTTTAATAATTGTAAGTGCATGATCCTCCCATGCTTTTTGCGTTTCATTCTTATCTCTTGTCATGGGAAACCGAAGCATCCTTATGGGGGTCAGATCCGGAATGTGCGGTTTTGCAATGCTTATGGCCAGGCTGTAACTGTTTTTTGTGGAGGCTGCCGCAAAAACAATATCCACACTATTTAATACTCGTGCAGCCTTTAGGGTGATTAATTCCGGATCGCCGGGTCCCACACCCAGGCCATATAAAATGCCTTTTTTATTTTTCATAGGTTCCTCATTCATCACCCTGTACCATGTTTGTTATCTTAAAAATTAAACGGTTACAGCCATTTTTCCTAAAGCATTTACCACGCTTGCCGCAATGTTTGAACCTCCCTTTCTACTTGCGTTGGAAATATATGGATAATCCATCTCAATCAGTGCCGCCTTTGATTCCGCTGCATTTACAAATCCGACAGGAAGCCCGATAATTAGAGCGGGTCTGGCTTTATTCTCCTTTACCCGTGCAATGAGGCGAAAAAGTGCTGTCGGCGCGTTACCGATAACATATATTCCGTCTTTAATCTCGGGAAGGGCAGCATCGACAGCCACTTCCGCCCTTGTTTTTCCTGTCTTTAACGAAATTTTTATTACTTCCGGATCATTAATATAACATTTTATGATGCTGCCGAAGCGCTTGGCATCTTGCTTACGAATACCAGCCCTTGCCATATTCGTATCCGTGACGATGGTTCTTCCCCGCCTGATGGCATTTACTCCTGCTGTGATCGCTTTGGGGTGGAAACGAACAGTCTTTATATATTCAAAATCAGCAGAGGTATGGATCATCCTCTGCACAATCCGCCATTCATCAGAAGAAAAATTATGCGGACCCGCCTCTTGATCAATGATTTTAAAACTTAACGTTTCGATTTCTTCAGGTTTCATAAAATTTATTATCTTTCCTGTTTATACTGCAAACATGATTCGACAAATTGTTTGCCAACTTCCGGACAACTGCCGAAATGAAGGTGATTGTAACTTCCCAGGGTGTGGTTCACCATATATCCTTCTTTTGTTATTTTGATTCCTTTCCTGGGCAATATCTGATAAACTGTTTCTACATTTTCAGAATATTCTGTTAATTCCGAATAGTGAAATTCATGCCCTCTGACCGTTTGGCCCCTTTTTCCGATAACCGTATCTTTTGTAAAGGTTATTTCCCGATATCCTAATGATTTTAAGTGGGTAAACATGGATGTGACAAATGGAAAGCATCCGGCCATGGGAAACAACTTTCCCTTGGTGTCGCGTATTTCCCTGCAAAGGTACATGAATCCACCGCATTCTCCATAAATGGGCATGCCTTCCAGGCTTTTTCCCTTAATCTGCATTCGCAAACTTGAATTTTTAAAAAGCTGCTTTGCGAAAAGCTCGGGGTACCCGCCGCCCAGATATAATCCGTCCAGATCATCCGGAAGATATGCGTCGTTAATGGGCGAAAAGCAAACGAGTTCCGCACCCTGTTCTGTCAGTATATCGAGGTTATCTGCATAATAAAAACAGAACGCATTGTCCATTGGCAGCCCGATTTTTACCTTAGGGCTTACCGGATACTCTTGAGTCTCTGGTTT
Organism: Thermodesulfobacteriota bacterium; assembly: GCA_034658755.1. Lineage (GTDB taxonomy): Bacteria > Desulfobacterota > Desulfobacteria > Desulfobacterales > UBA11574 > S5133MH16. The sequence continues at coordinate 3,238 of JAYEFV010000125.1, forward strand.
CTCTTTGGGAGTTCCCAGATCCGGAAGAAGATTCAAAAAGGCATCAACATCCAGACTGTCTTCAATAATATTTGCAAACAGATCGATCTTTTCTTGGGCAAAGGGATGATCCTGCTGAGTGACAAGACCCAGGTGTCTTTCAGGGATCAATATCTCCTTATTATGAAGAATACCCCCCAGACAGGGCATGGTGACATTATCCTTCAGAGCTTCCTTTAAATACTCCAGATGCCGGCTGCTGGCTATATTATTAAAGAGAACACCGGCAAATGTAAGATCAGGATCAAACCGTTCAAACCCATGAACAAGGGCCGCTGCACTCCGGGCCATACTTTTGGCATCAACAACCAGGATAACCGGAAGGCCAATCCATTTGGCCAGTTGGGCGGTAGAGCCGGCTTCATTCTTGCCGTTATAACCGTCAAAAAGGCCCATTACCCCTTCAACAATCGCAATATCGGCTGATTGCGTGTGCTTGAAAAAATTATTCACATTATATGATTTTGAGAGCATCCAGCCGTCTAGATTTCTGCTGGCCACTCCGGTGATACGGGTATGGTGACCGGGATCAATAAAATCAGGTCCTACCTTAAACGGAGCCACATTAAGACCGCGTTTGGCTAAAGATGCCATAAAACCAAGGGTAACCGTGGTTTTCCCGCATCCGCTCATTGTGCCCGCTATGATTAGTCCTTTAATAAAATAACCTCCATAAAAAAACCCTTCAAACCGTAACCGGTTTGAAGGGCTGCACCCAGTTTTCTTTGCCGCTTCTATATGCCACAACCGCTGTTTAGCGCAGGGTAATAGCCACGAGACCTTTGCAAAACCCCCTTTTTGCCCAATTCCTGCGTCAAGCTCAAATTTTAATCCTCAAAATACTCAATGTATTCCTGTGGTTAAAATTTTCGCCTTCCTTAAACTTGAACAAAAATGAGCATTTTTCAAAGGTCTCGCTGTATGTCAAGGCAGGTCTTCTGGCTCTCGGATCAATCTACTGCCTGCACCTTCCCATCCCGTTAAAGCGAAACAGTGGTATATTGCAGAGTTCGTACCCGATTACAGCGGCGGGACCGCTCCCGGTTCTCACGGGATTCCCTATTAGTCTCGTATGAGCACCTTAACTAAATTTAATTCGTAATGAAATGTAACATGTAAGTCAAGACAATTATGACGGTCTCGTAAAAAGTCCAACTTCTGCGTTGTGCTGCATTTCGTAATCATTCAACGTACGAAAAGTACGCCTCATGATTACAAAATTTGCACGCCTTGAATTTGAACTTTTTACGAAACCGTCT
>JAYEFV010000126.1:0-4532 GCA_034658755.1 Thermodesulfobacteriota bacterium
TGAGCAACTTTATCAATATGCCCTTCAGTTGATCAAAGCCGGCAAGGCTTATGTGTGCAGCTTAAGTGCTGATGAGATTAGGGAGAGCCGCGGCACCCTGACAACACCAGGAAAGGAAAGTCCCTATCGCAACCGTTCGGTGACAGAAAACCAGGACCTGTTCAAGCACATGCGGGCCGGAGAATTTGAGGACGGTTCCTACGTACTCCGAGCCAAGATTGATATGGCATCGCCAAATGTTCTGATGCGTGATCCCACGCTTTATCGTATTCGACGGATACCTCATCACAGGACTGGCGACAAGTGGTGCATTTATCCGATGTACGACTTTGCCCATTGCCTTTCAGATTCCATCGAAGGAATTACCCATTCTCTTTGCACCCTTGAATTTGAAATCAATCGCCAACTGTACGACTGGATACTGGACGAACTGAACGTCGACTGCCACCCCCAGCAAATCGAGTTCGCCCGCCTTAACCTCAGCTATACGGTATTAAGTAAACGCAAACTTGTGGAATTGGTAGATGGAAAACATGTCTCAGGATGGGACGATCCTCGAATGCCGACCATAAGCGGCCTGAGGAGACGCGGCTATACACCGGACTCTATCCGCAATTTTTGTGACCGGATCGGAGTTGCCCGGCGGGACAGTATTGTTGATATCGCATTTCTTGAATACAGCATCAGAGAAGATTTGAACAAACGTGCACAGCGCGTAATGGGTGTTTTGCGTCCGCTCAAGGTTGTCATCGACAACTTTCCCGAAAACAAAGTTGAAGAACTGGATGCCTTGAACAACCCTGAAGATCCGGCTATGGGTACACGCAAGATTCCCTTTTCGCGCGTGATTTATATAGAACAGGACGACTTTTTGGAGGACCCGCCGAAAAAGTTTTTCCGTTTGGCGCCCGGGCGTGAGGTACGACTGAGATATGCGTATTATATTACCTGCGTGAGAATTGTTAAGGATGAAAAAACCGGACAGGTGGTCGAACTGCATTGCACCTATGATCCGGATACACGCGGCGGATCATCCCCGGATGGACGTAAGGTAAAAGCGACTTTACACTGGGTTTCTGCGGCCCACGCGATAAAAGCCGAAACACGCCTTTACGAACATCTCTTTATAAAAGAAAATCCGGATGAGGAGAAGGATGTTGATTTTAAAACATATTTAAATCCGAATTCTCTGGAAACACCCCCTTTTTTTGTGGAACCCAGTCTTGTCGGTGCGGCGCCGGGTAGCAGGTACCAGTTTGAAAGACTCGGTTATTTCTGCGTCGATTCCAAGGATTCTTCCGAACAAACCTTGGTATTCAACCGCACGGTAACGTTACGGGATACATGGGCCAGAATACAGAAAGCACAGCAGAAAAAACAAAAAAAGAGGTAACCGTTTCGTTTTTTGAAACAAGCCGGATCCAAAGGAATATTTATAACATTTTCGAAAAGCAAAAGTGTTATTAAAAGAGGTGAAACCATGCCGATCTACGAATTTTATTGCAGGGACTGTAATACTCTTTTTAACTTTTTTTCCAAAACCATTAATACGACCAAGAAGCCCAAATGCCCAAAATGTAAAACAAGGACACTTACAAGACAGATTTCTATGGTGGCATTTACCGGACGAGCAAAGGAAGACGGCGATTTTGATGATCTGCCATTTGACAGCAGCAAAATGGAACAGGCCATGCAGATGTTGGCGGGTGAAGCTGATAAAACGAACGAGGATGATCCCAAGCAGGCTGCCAATCTTATGCGCAAACTTTCTGATATGACAGGCCTTAAACTTGGTGACGGCATGGATGAGGCGTTGAGGAGGATGGAAAAAGGTGAAGATCCTGAACAGGTGGAGGCTGAATTAGGTGATATTCTGGAAGAGGAAGACCCGTTTTCTTTGCAGGCGAAAAAGTCAAAAAGCATCAAAACAAGACGCAAAGAACCGTTACGGGATGAAACCCTTTATGACTTATGACCGTTTCATGCAAAAGTGCATCCGGAGGTTTTAGGCGCTTATTCAAACAACATCGACAAAATCTTGTCGATATTGAAATGTCCAATGTCCAATGATCAATATCCAACTGAAAAATAAAATTCATCTTATCTTAGGGTTTAATTTTAGTGTTGATTTATGGTTTTTTTAACGTCTTACATTGACAAATCCATATGCCGAGATTATGTTAAAATCAAATTTAGACCTATTTAACAGGCGGTTATATTTTTTTCAAAAAGGAGAATATTATGATTGAAGTTAGCAAATTAGCTACAGAACAGATTGCCGAATATTTCAAAGGCAAAGAGGTTTCACCGATACGGATCTTTTTAAATGCGGGAGGATGAGGCGGTCCTTCGCTCGCCATGGCTCTGGATGAGTCTAAAGATACAGATCACGTTTTTGACATTAACGGTTTCAAATATATTGTTGATAAAGAGTTTATGGAAAAAGCAAAACCGATTAAAATAGATTTTTCCGAAATGGGTTTTAAACTCGACTGCGGCATAGATTTCGGACCAGGATGTTCAGGCTGCGGATCAAAAACAGATTCCTGTTGTTAATCATACAGATTCCGTTTTTAAACAAGGGTAACACAGTTACGGTGTTGCCCTTTTTATATATTTTTGAAAGAAGATCTCTTGCTTTGAGTATCTTTTGACGCCATTTTTCTATTTCGCTTGCCGTGTCTGAAGAAATGGCTTCATCAAGCCGGCTGAATTCTTCTCTTAATTCACCGCCATATCGATAATATTTATTGATAGAAAACCGGAAGGCCCTTTTGCGTGAGCGGTTAAGGATTGTATTTGCGTTTTCCCCATAATCTTTGAAAATATGGAATCAGTCGATTGAGTTATTTGGTTGGGAATTCTAAGCTATCGCTTTCAGATAGATAGGGTTCGGATATATGAATTCCGGCAACGTTAAAATGTAATAGCGTCTGGGTTTCAGGCGGTTCTTTAGCGGCTTTTTCACGAAAATGTATTTTGATGATCTCAATACGTTGTCGAGCCAATTTTTCACCCCCAAATTTTAAGTAAGTTAAAATAATTTGTTGGGTGTGGTCGTCACCTTTAAGTGGGTCGGGAAGCAGATTAATCAAGTGCTGAAAAGCCCATTCCAATTCGTCCGGAATTTTAATTTGTTGCGTCATGATATCTCCTGAATACGGGTTTTGAATATAGCGATTTTTGACAATAAATCATGAATGAAAAATGTAAAGTGTTTTTATCAGAAATTTTTAAAAAATTTAAAAAATGGTATCAGATATCGACCCACTTAAAAATCTGATCACCCAAATGTTTGTTTGGCTCCTTGTTTTGTAACGTTCAAATGATACAAAAGTGAAGAACCACGGCGGGTTAGGCGATGCCGGTTGAAAAATTGATATAACTTTGATAGGATTAACCTGGATCATACCTCCAAAGATCATAGAAAAGATGAAATGTTATGAGCGAAAAAGAATTGAATCCGGAAAATATACTTAAATTATCAGGAAGTTATTGGGAGACTTGTGCGCTTCATGCTGGAGTTAAGCTCGATGTTTTTACAATCATAGGCAAGGATCATCTCAGAGGGGAAGATGTGGCCGACAAGCTTAACGGCGACAAAAGAGGCGTTAAAACACTTCTCAATGCCCTTTCTGCCATGAATTTTCTGGTAAAAAAAGAAGATATCTATATCAACACACCTTTGAGTTACACTTTTCTTTCTAAAGATTCTTCCCGATATATGGGGCACATCGTCATGCACCATCACAATTTGATAGATTCCTGGAGCAGACTGGACGTGGCAGTTCAATCCGGCTGTTCAGTAAGGCATAGAGCAACTCATACGGACGAAGAACAACGAGAAAATTTTCTCATGGGTATGTTCAATTTGGCGATGAATCTCGCCCCGGTGCTGACGTCTAAAGTGGATCTTTCCGGTCGACGGCATTTACTTGATCTGGGTGGTGGCCCCGGAACTTATGCCATCCATTTTTGTATGAACAATCCCCAGCTCAAAGCAACTGTTTATGACCTGCCCACCACTCGCCCCTTTGCCGAAAAAACCATCGCTAAATTTGATATGCAAGACCGGATCGATTTCAAGCAAGTGGATTATCTCGAAGAAGAGATTGAAGGAATCTATGACGTTACCTGGCTGTCCCATATTCTCCACGGAGGAGGGCTTGAGGACTGTCGCAAAATTATCGGCAAGGCGGTTTCTGCTCTGGGACCCGGGGGAATGATCCTGATCCACGATTTTATTTTAAACAACAGTATGGATGGCCCTCTTTTCCCGGCCCTGTTTTCCCTGAATATGCTCTTGGGAACGCCGTCAGGACGATCCTATTCTGAAAAACAGATCGAGGACATGCTTGCTGATGCCGGGGTCAGGGAAATCCGGCGCATTTTTTTCGAGTCCCCCAATGATTCGGGAATAATAACTGGTATTGTTTGATGAGGAATAGATCATGAATTATCATCCTATTACCCGCAGAGAATCGATAAAAAAACTTCTTAAAATATCTGGAGGCCTTGCACTTACCGGCGCA
>JAYEFV010000127.1:0-2221 GCA_034658755.1 Thermodesulfobacteriota bacterium
CAGGGGTTGAGGCGCCCGCATGGCAAGGCGCGAGGAGGGCGAATAGCAGGCTATTTAACCGACGAGCAACGCAGCCAGGCGGGATGAATCGGCGCATTACAATGTGAAGTTATTGTTGAGCGAGACCTTAGTAGAGTGGTAAAATTTTTTCCCCATAACCCGGAAAAGAGACTGTTATATCCTCTTTTAATGCTCCAGCGTCAGGGTAGCGATTTTCAGGGTTTTTCTCCAGGCATTCTAAGATGATACGCTCGATTTCCTGATCTAATTCTTCGTTGAATTTGCTGGGTGGAGACGGTGGAACTTCAAGGATCATGTCCATGAGCACCTTCTCCACGTCGTGATAGAAAGGGAACATCCCTGTGTAGAGCACGTACATGACGACTCCGAGCGCCCATACATCCGAACGTTTCTGGCTTTTGCCCATAATTTGTTCCGGAGACATGAAAGGCCGGGAGCCCGTAACTGTGTTGGACATCTCTTTCTCCTTTAGCTCTTTGGCTGCACCGAAGTCCAGAAGTTTTATGGCACCGTCCGGCTTCACCATTATGTTTCCCGGCTTTATATCTCGGTGGATGATCCCTATATCGTGCGCATAAGCCACGACATCGATGAGTTGAATCATGACCGACTCTACCTCCTTTTCTTCGAGCTCCCGTTCAATTACCTCGAAAAGCGTTTTTCCAAAAACAAACTCTTGAATCAGTGCTATTTTTTTCTTCTCTTCTATTACCTCACGAACCTCGGGGACACCGGCATGTCCGGCTAATTTCTTCAGTATACGGGCCTCTTTTTCGATCTTGGCGTTTAGCTTTTTGCTAAGGGGAATCTTGGCTACATAAATATCGGGAGGGTCTTTTTCTATGTCCCTGACTTTCCAGACTTCGCCAAAACTCCCTATCCCTAATCTATCTACCTTCTCGTACCGTTGTTCCAGAAGCTCGGTAGTGTTAACCAGGGAATGAAAACCGCCCGAAAGTCTGGGCAGAAGCCATTTCAGAAGTCCCTTACGGCGGTCGGTCACTGACCTGTGGTCCTCTTTAAGTCGGGCGTAGACTCCCGTCCTTCTTGCGAGTTCCTGAGAATCCACGGGACAGGTGAGGTAGTCAACTGCGCCGGCCTTCAAAGCCGAGGCAACAAGATCCTCCACGAAGCTTTCCAAAATAACGATTACCGGAATTTGGAAATCATCCTTTCCCCGTTTTAGTCTTTTTATAATTCTCTCTGGATCGAGACCTGATCGTCCCATCGCCAAAAGGACCACATTCATTCTTTTTTCCTCCGTAATCACCAGGGCTTCTTTCAGGGTTCCGGCGGTATATATCCGGTAAGCATTTTCATTAAGAAGGCTCTTTAGCTTCGCGGCGCCGGCCCGATCATTATCGATGATTAAAATAGCTCTCTTTTCGCTGTCTTTGTTCCCGTCCATTTAATTTTCAATACCTATACAGAGAATTAAAAATCAGATTTTCGTTTGACACCCCATCCTTATTTTTCTATATTTCTTTTATTTAACGATAACACTTAAATACTTGCACTTCCCCTTGATATCAAATTAAAAATTTAGAGGAGTTGAATTGCCTATAAAAAGTTTTGATGTAGAAGAAATTCTCTACTATTGCGTGTCCATCCTTATCATCGTAACCTTTGGCTCAGGTTTTACACGCTTCTTTGCTTTTAGCTTTGCCCACCCGCGCTGCGATGACGATATGGACTTTAACCCGATAACCAATCTTGATATTATAGGTACCATAGTCTTCTTTCTGGGAGGCTTCGGTTGGGGCAGGCAGGTGGACGATCAAAAGATCAGGTTCAAGAAACAGAAGCTGGGATGGCTAGTTATATCTCTAATAGCTCCCTTTGCAAGCCTGACCCTTGGCATGTCTGCGGCTTACGTCAAGAATTTCCTCTGGACCGACCGTGTCATCGAAGTCTTACTCAACTTGTGTATTGCCGCCACTGCTTATCATGTCCTTCCCATTCCCCCGCTTTCCGGCTCAAGGCTGATCTACCTGTTTGTTCCTGAAAAGCATGAGCGCGTCTGGAGACTGTTTTACAAAGCCGGGCCTTTTATAATACTGGGCCTTGTGCTTATCGACCGTTTTTCGGGAATACCTTTTCTCAGGGAGGCCATTGCACCGGTTCTTGATAGTGTTGGCACTTTTACATCCTACTTTTAGTAAAGATCCGGAATCAAATGACACGGTTTTCCATGTTTAAA
>JAYEFV010000127.1:2231-16492 GCA_034658755.1 Thermodesulfobacteriota bacterium
GGGAAGGGGTTTACCCCTTCCCGCCTTTTTGGTTAATGATTACTATTCTAATCTGCCAGGTTTTATGCCCCTGATTTTTGAGGTTTCTTTGTGACAAGGGCAAGAACCACAGCAACAATGAGCAAGACGCCCGCAACATAGAAAGCATTATCGTAAGACCCGGTCACGTCTCTGATGTGACCGGCCAGCTTAGGCATGAATGCTCCAAGACCCCAGCCTATGAACACAAGACCGTAGTTGAAGCCCAGGTTTTTAGGTCCATAGAAATCGGCTGTGTAGGAAGGCAGCAGAGCAAGGCCGCCGCCGTAAACCCAGTAGGCCAACATACAGGCAGTAAACGCCAAGAAAAGAGACTTGGCTGCGATAATTGCAGGCAGTGCAAACATGCAGAGAGCCGCAACAGAGGCATTAATCATGTATGCATTGCTCCTTCCGATGATATCCGAGTATTTGCCTGTCCCGACCCGTCCAGCAGCGTTCACAAAACCGCCTGCTGCCACCAGAATAAATCCCTGTTCCAAAAAGGGCCTTACAATTTTGGCGGCGTGACCGATGATGAGAAGACCTGCCTGTGTATTAAGGCAAAACAGGGCGATTAGAGCATAGAACTGCCAGGTTCCGGCCATCTCTCCGGCGGTCCAGTCCACCACAGATGCCGCTGCTTTTTTAGTCGCTGCCGTCTCAGGCGGTTGGGGAGGTACATATCCATCTTCAGGCCATGCAAGAATCTGGGCGGCAATGCCGATGACGATCAGGTAGGCAATACCAAGGACTAAGAATGAAGCGGATAGGGAGTAACTTACAATCAGCCACTTGATGAGCGGAGACACGTAGAAGGCTGCACCTCCATAACCAGCGACCGTAATTCCGATCATGACACCCACCTGGTGCGGGCCGACCCATCTCCTTGTTGCGGGGACCGGAGCGGCATAGCCAATACCCATGGCAACACCGCCGCCCACGCCGAAGCCCCAGAGGATTCCGGCATAAGAGTGAGCCATGCCTGCGACGATCATACCCAGGCCCATGACAACAGCGGCGATTGTGCCGGCAACTGAGGGACCGTATTTGTCCTGGATCTTCCCGCCGGGAATCATGAGCAGTGCGAAAATTAAAATACATAATGACTTGGGGTTAGAGGCCTGCTCAGCAGTGAGTGCGCCAGGCCACCCGTGGGCCACCATGTAGGCTTCGTTTGTTAAGTACTTGAGCCAGACTGACCATGCGTACAGACACCCCAGACATAAGTTGATGGTCGTTCCGGATAAAATTACGGCCCATCCTCGTCCGGGAATGCTATCTACCGGTTGATTATACCCTTTAGCATACTTTGGCATTAGTACTCCTCCTTAAGTTTTTAAACATTACGGTTAATTACCGGAGCATGGGGCATTGCGGTATCAAACCATCCTCAAAATCTCCGGTAGCTTGAAACCATTGCCATGGAAGAAAGGAAATCGTACTGATTATACAATTGTTCAGTACGATCAAGTCGTTACCACTTCTCCATAGCAGATTTGTTTTATCACCCCCTTTCCGGCTAAGTGTTAAAATAATGCCTCATTTTATTGCAACCTAATCATTATAAACAAAATCTTTTAGTGTCTGCACGGAATTAATAGAGTCAGGGTATGTTCTTATGCCTCGTCTAAAGATTTCAAATGCAATTTCAAGAGTCGATTTCAAAAAGTCCTTTTGGCTGTCGATCAACCGTTTACTTTCCTCCCACAAAACAACCCCTGAAAACAAAGCCCAAACAATGTCGGCCAGCGCCACCGGATGCCTGTCGATAAAATCTCCTTTTTTTATTCCTTCTTCAAATATTTTGGCCATTGAACGGAATGAACTTCGAGACAGGTCTTTAATTTCTGAAAGTAGATGGGGCGATAAATTTCTTAGGGTTTCACTCGACTGAAGATGGAACATGTTAATAAGGACAATGGGATCAAATTCGTAAACTTCATACAGGGCTTGCTTCAAAGCCTTCATTTTCTGTTCAGGCTCCTGAATATTTTCGTTATGAACCTGTTCCAACCTGATGCTCATATAATGGAGGATTCTCAGGGAAAGAGAGGCAAACAACTCTTCTTTGTTTTTGAAATAAAGATAGATAGTGCCGGGGCTAAGTTCCGCTTCCCTGGCAATATCTTCCATGGTCGCCTTGTTGAAGTTTTTTATAGAAAAAACCCTTTTTGCAGCAACCATTATCTGTTGCCTTCTTCTTTCTTTTTCTCGTTCTTTCCTTTCTTTTATTCCCATACTTAATGAACCATATTTATTTAATTAAGCATTATATAAATGGTGCTTTTTATTTAGTCAAGTAAATATATTCATTTTTTCTTCATTATCGAGCGTTGGTTTTCTGGGACCCGCGAAAATAAATATCATAACCGGTGAAATATACACTATTTATTTAATACTGTCTTTTTATAAACTTGACCAAGATTTTTCCTAAAATAGCAATATTGAGCCTGTTTTTACAACATATTGTAGTTTTAAACAGGTAGGAAAACTATATATGGTAAATATTTCGAACGTCAAATTTTAAAAACATGGTATCAGGTACTATCAAGTTATCCGGTCGAGTATTTTATTAAGGGAAGGATTCTTGATAAGCGCATCAAAGCTTGCTTTACGATCTTTGAGCTCAATTAAATTTTTAAAGAATAATTTCAGAGTATAAGTGGTATCTTCAAAATTATCTGGAGGAATAAGTTTTGTTCCGCTTCCGAGCTTAAGTTTTTTCACGTGTTTTTCAAACTCTTTTTCAGCGGCGGTTATAACGGGAAAGCGCCGCTGTTTTAAATAGATTCTTATCTCTCGGTTCTTCTGATTTCTATCAAGATTTTTATTAGTTAAGATCTTTTGCAAATTATCATTTTCTATCACTTTCAGGATTGAAATATCTTCGCGAAGCGAAATCTCTTTAACCAAGCTTAATATTTCCCTTTGTTTATTCAGGCTTAATGTAAGTGTTTGAAAAAGTTTTGCAAGACATTCTCCGGCCTCTAGTTGCAGCCGTCCGAGTTCCAAAGCCATGGCCAGAGAAATTGTATTTGAAAGAATCCCGCTTTGAACAAATTTGGGAAGATGATAGAGTTCTTTCATTTTTTTAATAATTGATGGATTGTCGGGCAAACCCATGACCGACAGTAATTTGCCCAACGCGCTAACATCTTTAAAAAAATCGTAAAGCATATTAATCGATCTTGATTGTTCAATCAGGTTAAGAGGCCTATGAAGAGAGTTGTCAGTAATAGCATACTTTATACATTCAAGCTTTTTTGTATCAGAATCGATTATCCTGGCTTCAACATCAGTCCAGCCCAGCCGCCGGCAGGCTTCAATTCTGCGAAAACCGCACACAATTTTATATCCTGATTTTTTTTCTATTAACAAAGGAAGGTTTAACACCCCCACATTATCAATAGAGGCCATCAGATGGTCAATGTTTGTTTGGGTTGTGATACGAAAGGAGTCGTCATTAGAATCGATCAGAGAAAGCTTTACAATCTTTTGTTTAAAGCGCATAACTTGCGTCGGTAAGTTGATTTAAGGCTTCCAGGTATTTACTGCGTGTATTACGGATAACATTTTCGGGAAGCGAAGGCCCCGGCGGCTTTTTTCCCCAGTTTATGGAAATCAGGTAGTCTCTGACATATTGCTTGTCAAAACTCTTTTGAGCACCATCCGGTTTATAGGACTTCTTGGGCCAGAACCTTGATGAATCCGGAGTCAGCACTTCATCGATAAGAATCAGGTCGTTTTTGAAAAGGCCGAATTCAAATTTTGTATCAGCAATGATTATGTCCTTTTCATACGCCAAGCCAGCGCCCTTCCTGTAAATTGCAAGACTGAGTTTTCTGACCTTGTCTGCAAGGGTTTCTCCAATTTTATTTACAACCGTATCGAAGTCAATGTTGACGTCATGAAGGCCTATCTCTTCCTTGGTTGAAGGCGTAAATAGCGGTTCAGGCAATTTGTCGGATTCTTTCAGGCCTTGAGGCAGTTTTATTCCACAGATGCTTCCGTTGGTTTGGTAATCTTTCCAGCCGGACCCGGATATATACCCCCTGACAACACACTCAATCGGAAGCGGCTTTGCTTTTTTAACCAGCATGCTCCGGTCTCGCAGGATTTCGGAATAAGGTTTACAAATCTCAGGGAATTCATCAACGTTGCCGGATATCACATGATGGGGCAAAAGAGACTCCATTATTTCAAACCAGAAAAGGGAAATTTGAGTCAAAATTTTCCCCTTTCCCGGAACAGGATCAGGCATGATAACGTCAAACGCAGAAATTCGATCTGTAGCCACCATTAAAAGTTTGTCACCAAGATCGTATATATCCCTTACTTTGCCCCTTTTTACTAAATTTAAATTTTTAAAATCGGTTTTAATTACTGCCTGAACCATGGATCTTTGTCCTCTGGCATTTATCATTTAATAGTGATAAATGCGTAAAAAGTCGATCTTCATTACTGCTCCCTGAACGCTTTGATATATTTTTTTAAAACCTCGAGTGTTGCTTCATCTCTTTCAATAAACTCAATCCCGGCTTCAAATCTTTCATCTCCACCGCCAATAGAGTAAACAACCCTACCTTTGATATTGATCAAATCGTCTTCCAGGCCTATTGCCATGACCACAGTATGTTTCGGGTCGACTGAAAGATGCGTTTCAAGAAGGATTCCGTCTTCGCTTAAATTCAAAGTCCTACCCATTCCCTGCGCTAGTGCCTGATCAGTTTCATCAATACAACTATACGATATAAGATTAAGGGCTTTGATTCTTGAATGTTTTCTTTTCTCTTCTGTAGTCATGGTCTTCACCCGATATAAATGAATTCGAAAAAGGCAAATTCATCACATTTTAAGTTTTAAGTGTTGGATGATAAATACCTATACCTTGAGCCGTTAAAACTGAGTTGTCTGCATGCGATATTTTTTAAAGGGCCAAGCTGATAAAAAGATTAAGATTTTCCCGGTGTTTTACGGACTGTGTTTTCCCGAAACTCACAAGCCAACATGGATGTTACCAATATGCAGTTTGCAAGGTGTTCTATAAAATTTTTAAATGTAGACGAAAGCTGATTATATTCTTTTCCCAAAATGTCAGGGTCCGTCTCGCTTATCTTGAGATCTTTTGATCCGAAAACCGAAGCGGCATATGGTTCTTGTCCAATATCAAGAAACGGAATATGGCCAAAGAAATCACCCTGGTAAAGATTCGCCAGCGGCACATACCCATTTTCGGTATCCCGGACAATATGAGCTTCACCTTCTGTAATTGTAAATAAACGTTCCACATTCTCACCCTGTGTAAACACATGATCTTTGCCCTTGATAAATTTTTCTACATCGATGTTGTTTAAATGTATATCAACCGCCATATTGGTAGACTGTTTTAACCTTCTATCGAGACTGATTGCAAGGCTTCTGAATTGATTGGACATTCGCAAAAAAGCGACGGAAAGTCGTCGCGAATCGAGAACACCGAGCAGAACATCGTTAACCGCTACGATCGCAGCACTGCGAACAGTCTCCTCTAATAATAAAAATGATGCAATACTTCCGATAAATGCTCCTTCAGCAATTCTGAGCAGCTTCAAAGGACCCTGGGGGGTTTCTCTGATAATTTCTGCAGTCCCTTCAAGAATGACCCATAACCAGCCGCCATGTTTCCCCTCTCCCACAATTTTGTTGCCGGCATGAACCTCTTCTTCATCAACAACGTACGTGTAATCGACAAGCGCTCCTCTGATAATCGGCCGATTTGACTGTTTATCCGAAGGATGTGATGATTTTTTTGTAAATGTTACCGGCCCCAACTGTTCAATCTGTCCATCATCCAGCATTCTTAAACAGTCAAGAATAATTTGCATCCGGCTCTTTTTGATAACATTTTTACCGGAAACTTTTTTTTCAATGAATTCAAATTCTCCATCAAGCCATCCAAAAAGTAAATTGACGGCATCAAGACCGGTCAATGATCCCACTGAAGCATTAACAGGGTTGCCGTTTAAGAAATAAATTGAACCCAAATCTTGAGCATACTTGCTGGTAATGCGCAAAACACCTGTACTGGCATTTGAGCCGAGGAGTTGCAAGATGTCCCCCAGACTCAAAAAATTAAGATTACCCGCAAGGACAAAATTGCCCATGTATTTTTTATCCTGATTTAAATTGTTTTTTAAATGACAACAATGTCAACTTAAGGCATTCCTTTAAGGTTGCACCAACACCGTCACCGGCAATCGCACTGGCCGAAAAAGAAGGCACCTTAAGCTGCCTGTTTAAATCCCTTTCCATCTGATCTATAGACATAACAGGAATACCCTGCTCTGCAAGGTCCCTTTTGTTGTGCTGCATAATAAGTGGAATTTTTAAAATGTTTATGCCGTATTCTTTCAAATTATGCTGCAGATCCTTTAAGGACAGCATGTTTTTCTCACGTCTGACCGCCAGGGAATCAGCAACAAAAATTACTCCGTCCACGCCCTTTAAAACCAGTTTTCTGGTAGAGCTGTATTGAACCTGACCGGGAACAGTATAAACCTGAACCCTGATATCAAAGCCTTTTATTTGTCCAAGACCCATAGGAAGAAAATCGAAAAAAAGAGTTCGATCACCCTCTGTGTCAACCGAAACCATCTCGCCGATAACCTGTTTCTTATATGTTTTGTAAATATACTCCATATTAGTGGTTTTTCCGGATCTTCCAGGTCCGTAATATACGATTTTACATTCTAACTCTCTTTTTTTTATATTAAAAATAGCCATATATAATCCGTCCTAAATCAAAAGATTAAGAGATGTTAAACCAACTCAATATGATGCTAAATATTTATTTTACAAATATTTCTCAAATTCTTCAAGATCTTTCTTGTTTCAGGATACGTAACCGTCATTTTGCACAAAAAACTGGGATTAGGATTGGTTTAATATAATGTTAATATCCACGCAATAATCTCCCCTCAATGGACCGATTTTAATTTCTTTTGCCGATGTAACTATTCCGGAACCATGAAATAGAGCAGCGGCAGAATAATACTGAATATCATTTATCCTATCCCCAACTTTAAAAACATCAATTAAATCTTTGTCCCTGATTGGAATAAGCAGGCTGACCACGTTTCCCAATTGAAATCTTATCTTAAATTCGACTACCTGCCCTTTTTGGGGCCCTCTATAAATGGTTATCCCCATGGAGTTGATATCAAGAATATCATAATCTACTATTTCAGGCCCCTTAACCTGGACCACATCAATGCCGTCTTTTGGTGGTTTTCTCTTTGGAAGCTTTTTTTCAACACCCTCTTTTTTTAGTATATTTTCAAGAAAAAGATGTATTCTATCCAACTGAATCGTTGAAAATCTATGGTCTGAAATCCATTGTTCATACTGAGCAATAGCCTCATCCATTGATGAAAGCGCCATATGACACCTTAGCATACTCTTGGCAGCAACAACACGCAGTGAATCTGTTTTTATGAGTTCGTTAAATTCTGATATGGCTCTTTTTATCTGGCCGAACTTTGCCAGGGCTATGGCGCCGTCAAGTGCTTTTAAATCTTCGTTCTTGTCCGGTGAAAATGAAGCCATTTTTTTTATCAGGTCCTGCATTTTAGCAGAGACTTCAGGTTTTTTCGGCGCCTTTTCAATCTTAATTATATCCTCTTTTAAAACAAGAATTTTTTTTGAGATCCCATTTATCAGGTTTTGATTTCTTTTTAGCTGTTCATTGCTCTGGATCAGTTTTGTTGCATTGTTATATTTTTCCATAGCTTCATTCAACAGGCCCTGGGTATGATAAAGTTCTGCTTCCTGCAAAAGTATTTTAATCTTTTTTGTTATATTCATGTTCACCTTCAATTTTGATTAAACATTTTAAAATTTTTATAATGCTTAGACACCCATGTCAATAACAAGAAATAAAAGATTTTCTTATAAATATATTGACAATAACAGGTTTTATGTTAACAAAATTCATAATCTTTTCCTTTTTATCTTCTGGAAACCAACATTAATATACTTATCCATCAATAAAAAAGGTGATTATTATGGACAAAAAGGTTACTGTAGTGGGTGCTGGCAATGTGGGGGCAACCGCAGCTCAAAGACTGGCGGAAAAAGAGTTATGCGATGTGTCCTTGATTGATATCATTGAAGGGTTTCCCCAGGGCAAAGCCCTCGATCTTGCAGAGGCTGCACCTATTGAAAAGCATGATGCCCATCTAACCGGTTCAAACGATTATGCAGCTTCAGCAAACTCGGATATTGTTATTATTACCGCCGGCATACCCAGAAAGCCGGGGATGAGCCGGGACGACCTTCTCAATATCAATGCAGGAATCATGGATAGTGTTACTAAGGAGGTAGCAAAACTATCCCCTGATGCCATAATTATCGTTGTTAGCAATCCCCTTGATGCTATGTGTCACGTTGCTTATGAGACCAGCGGCTTCCCAAAAAATAGAGTTATCGGCATGGCCGGGGTGCTCGACTCAGCACGATTCAGGTCTTTTATTGCCATGGAACTCAATGTTTCCGTGGAAAATACAACTGCATTTGTCCTTGGCGGGCATGGCGACACAATGGTGCCGTTGCCTCGCTATTCCACTGTGGCAGGCATACCTATTACTGAACTGCTGCCAAAAGAACGGATAGACGCTTTAGTGGAAAGAACCGCCAATGGCGGAGCCGAGATTGTCGGACTTCTTAAAACAGGGAGTGCCTTTTATGCACCGGCGTCGGCCGCGGTGGAAATGGCTGAATCTATTCTCAAAGACAAGAAGAAAATTCTCCCATGTGCAGCATACCTTGAGGGTGAATATGGATTTAACGAGCTTTTTATAGGTGTGCCTGTAAAACTTGGAGCAAACGGTGTGGAGGAAATCATTGAAATTACCCTCACTGCTGAAGAGAAGGCCGCCCTTGAGAAATCGGCCGACGCGGTCAGAGAACTCAAGGAAGTCTTGAAAAAACTGGCATAGGTCGGAAGTCAGAGATCGGAAGACAGAATAAATTATTCATCAGCACCTAAACTTTGATTTCTTGAGTTTTTATGTCAAAAAATCAAAATACAAAACACAAATAACAAACAAATCTCAATGACCAAAAAACAAATGACAAACAATTGGCTTTGGATTTTATTTGGAATTTGGAGCTTGTAGTTTGGAATTTTTTTTAGATTTGATGCTTGTGATTTGTTGTTTCTCTCTGAGCCGTAGAATCTACCCTCCGGCCTGTAAGCCCTCCGGCCTGTAAGCCCTCCGGCCTGTAAGCCCTACGGGCTGGAAGCGGAGCCGGAGGCCAGTTTTGCCCGGGTTAGGAATTCGGGTTGAGTGCTTTTTTTACTGAATTAGCAACATTACGATTAATTCCGGGCAGTGCACTAAGTTCTTCAAGTGTTGCTGCCCGGATTTTTTTAATGCTTTTAAAATGCTTTAAAAGCGTTGCTTTTCTTTTTTTGCCAACTCCTGGAATCGAATCAAGCGCAGAACGGATAAATCTCTTTCCGCGACGCTGACGGTGAAATGATATAGCAAAATCATGGGATTTATCCCTTATTTTTTCTAAAAAAAGGAGAAGCTCCCCTCCCCTCCCCATATTTACAGGATTAACCTGTCCGGGTTTATATATCTTATCTTGTGTTTCGCCTTTGCTTTCATTTTTCTTTGCGATACTGATTATTTGAAATGTTTGCTCCGGTTTCATCGACTCTATTACCGATAACGCAATATTGAGCTGTCCTTTACCGCCGTCCACCATCAGCATGTCAGGATACGGCTTTGATTTTTCGCCTTTACTATACCGTCTTTTCAGGACTTCAGCCATACAGGAATAATCGTCTTGCGCGTCAACCGATTTTATTCTGTACTTTCTAAATAACGATTTGTTCGGTTTACCCTTTTCAAATACAACCATTCCGGCTACAGCCTCTGTCCCTGAAATACTGGAAATGTCAAAACACTCAATTCTCTGGGGCACTTTATCCATTTTCAGTCGTTTCTTGAGCTGAATAAGAATCTCCATGTCCGTGGCAGCCGAAGCCTTAAATTCCTTTAGACGGTTTTCTGCATTCTGGGATGCCAACTTAACAAGACGGAGTTTTTCACCCTTTTTTGGTCCCAGAATACTCACTTTTTTCCCCTTAATGCTACTCAAAAGTTCTTCCAGCAAAGATGCGTCTTCAAGTTGAGTGGGGATAAGAATCTCTTTGGGAACAAAGGTGGCTTTTTCATAATATTGCCGGATAAATGCTCCGATCATTTCCTCCTCGGTGGATATAATCTCTGAAAAATTGAAATGCCTTGTCCCCAATAAAAATCCACTGCGAACAAAAAGAACCGTAATCATAGAATATTCATGAGACCCTGCAATGCCTATTACGTCCCGATCCTTAAAATCATTTGTCACCGCTACTTGTTTTTCAATGATCTGTTCAAGTGCAAACATCTTGTCCCTGAGAACTGCTGCTTTTTCATAGTCTTGCTTGTTTGCGGCCGATATCATCTTTTTTTTTGTTTTTTGAATAAGATCGGGGGTTCTCCCCTTTAAAAAGAGGGTTACCTCTTTTACGATTTCGTGGTATCTGTTTTTGTCCACATCAAGACAGCAGGGTGCAAGACATGCTCCCATCTGGCAATTAATGCATGGCCGTGACCTGTTTTTAAAATCTTTTGTTTTACACTTTCGAAGCTTGAACGTCTTATGGATTATTTTGAGCGTTTTTCGAACAGCAGTAGAAGATGCAAAGGGACCGAAATAGAGATCCCCGTCTTTTTTTATTTTTCTGACAACGGTAAGGTTGGGATAGGGATTTGTTAAGTTCAGGCGCAAACAAGGATACCGTTTATCATCTTTTAATATAACATTATAGCGTGGTCGGTACCGTTTAATAAGGTTAGATTCAAGAATCAGGGCTTCTTTCTCGGTGTCGGTAATAATGGTCTCAAAATATGATATTTTCTTAACCAGAATTCCTGTTTTAATGTCCGGGTTCAAAGGGCCTGTCCGGGATCTTGTAAAATATGAAGCCAGTCGCTTTTTAAGGTTCCGGGCTTTACCCACATAAATCACCCTGTCCTTGCTATCCTTCATAACATAGACGCCCGGCCCGGAGGTAACCATGGCCAATTTGTCGTGTATACTAGATGCGGATTTCGGGTTGTTGGATTGCATGAGTTTCTTAGTTGCAAATTTTGTTTATTTTATGGCAAAACTTTTTTCTTTTCGCCACAAAGGCACCAAGACACTAAAAACGAATAATAAAATAAGATCCCTTTGCCTCCGGCCCATAGGGCCTACGGCCCGGAGGGTGTCTTTGTGTCTTGGTGGCAAATATTTTTTGGTTCTGGCTCGTCCGGGTTAGGTTACAGTTCAAACACAATCATCTTTTTTAACGCTTTAATCTGGTCCCGAAATTCCGAAGCCTTTTCAAAAGCAAGTTCTTTTGCCGCCTGTTCCATTTGTTTTTCCAAATTTTTAATGATGTCATCTACATTTTCTAAAGAATCGTATTGGGCCACGGCCTCCGACACCCTGTCTGACGGTTCATCTTTATGTTCATATACCTCGGCAAATATTGATGTGATATCTTTTTTTATGCTTTCCGGTGTAATTGAATACTTTTTATTGTAAGATTTTTGAATTTTTCTCCGCCGGTCTGTCTCATCTATGGCTTGCCTCATCGACCGTGTCACAACATCGGCATACATTATAACCTGACCCCGGACATTCCTGGAAGCACGGCCGCAGGTCTGAATCAGTGATCTTTTAGAGCGTAGGAAACCCTCCTTGTCTGCATCGAGTATGGCCACAAGGGAAACCTCTGGAATATCGAGCCCTTCTCGAAGAAGATTAATACCGATGAGAACATCAAATTTGCCCTTTCTGAGATCGCAAATAATATCCATCCGTTCCAATGTGCCGATGTCGGCATGAAGATACCGCACCTTTACCCCCAAATCAGCATAATATTCTGTAAGATCTTCCGCCATACGCTTTGTAAGGGTCGTTACCAGAATCCTTTCATCCCTTTTCCGGCGTATCAGAATTTCCTCAAAAAGATCATCGACCTGGTTTTCAGCTTTTCTGACAACTATTAGAGGATCAATAAGGCCGGTCGGCCTTACGATCTGCTCTACAAGTTCGTTTTTTGCCTTTTCAATCTCATAGTCGGCAGGGGTTGCCGATACATAAACCGCCTGTGATGTTTTCGACTCAAACTCATTGAACGTCAAGGGCCTGTTATCCAGAGCCGACGGCAACCTGAATCCATATTCAACAAGCGTCTTCTTGCGAGATCTATCTCCTTTATACATTGCTCGAAGCTGGGGGATGGCGATATGACTTTCGTCGATGAATACCAAAAAATCGTCGGGATAATAATCGAGAAGAGTGGGTGGGGGTTCACCGGACGCCCTCTGTGTTAAATGCCGTGAATAGTTCTCGATTCCGTTGCAGTATTCAAGCTCCTGCATCATCTCAAGGTCAAAATCCGTCCGTTCTTGGATTCGCTGTGCTTCAATCAGCTTGTTTTCAGTTCTGAAATAGTCGACCCTTTGTTTTAATTCGGCAATAATCGTCTCTGTGGCTCTTTGCAGAACACTTTTTTCAGTAACATAATGGCTTGCAGGGTATATGGTAGTCCGTTTCAAACGTTTTTTAACAATACCTCTGAGTGGGTCAATCTCTGAAATACCTTCTATCTCATCCCCGAAAAAATCTACACGGAACGCCCTATCTTCTTCGTAGGCCGGAAAGATCTCAACCCTGTCGCCCCTGACCCGGAAGACTCCCCTGTGAAAATCCATATCATTCCGCTCGTAATGAATGGCGACCAGATCTGAAATGAGTTTGTCGCGAACCAGTTCCATATTTTTTTCAATATCAACACGCATATCCAGATAATCTTCAGGGGCGCCGAGTCCGAATATACACGATACACTGGCTACAACAATCACATCCCTTCGGGACAATACCGACCGCGTTGCAGAATGGCGGAGTTTGTCGATCATCTCGTTGATTGAGGAATCTTTCTGAATATATGTATCGCTTGACGGAATATATGCTTCAGGCTGGTAGTAGTCATAATAGCTGACGAAATACTCAACAGCATTTTCCGGAAACAGCATTCTGAACTCATTGTAAAGTTGAGCGGCAAGAGTTTTGTTCGGGGCGATTACAAGGCTAGGTTTTTCAACTTTTGAAATCACGTGTGCCATGGTAAACGTTTTACCGGATCCTGTGACCCCCAGTAGAACATGGTGCTTTTTGCCGGCTAAAATCCTTTCGCTCATAGTCTGGATTGCGCTCGACTGATCACCTTTGGGTGTAAAATCTGAGATTAGCTTAAAGGAAGGCATGAAGTTAGATGTGGTATCTAGTTGAATTATATTTAAATTACTGAGATAGCTTCCTGCTTTTCTAAATCAATAATTTTATGCACTTTATTTAGTTTACAAGGCATTTCTTTAATATGTTCATTTGTGTTTATTTGCGTTTATTTGCGGTTAAATAAAACCACGGATGAACACGAATAAACACGAATTTAATAAAATAACATAGGATCAATTTAGGCATACAAGGCATTTTATGAATCGTTAATCTTCCAGATTGTCCCTTCCGCTCGATCTTCTAAAATTATGTTCATGTCGGCAAGCTGATTTCTGATCTGATCCGCCTTTTTCCAGTTCTTTGCCTTTCTGGCTCCATCCCGTTCTTTAATCATTTGATCAATAACCTCCGGATCAATCGATTTTTGTTCAAGGACCCGAGTCTGTTTTTTTTCGAAATAAACTTTGGGTTGTTCCGTAAGCATTCCTAATACGCTGCCTATTCTCAGAATGTCGGAATGATGGGATCGGGCGGTTTTTTTAATTTCAGGTGAAAAATCGTTTTTTTTCTGATCCAGCAAGCGATTCATGTTTCGAACCGTGTCAAAAAGGATGCCGATGCCACGGGCGGAATTAAAATCATCATCCATTGCCTCTGAGAACCGTTGCCAGCATTCTCCGGGTTCAATGTTTTGATCCGGCTTCAAGCCTATTTTATTTTCAATACGTTCAAGAAGCGCATAGATCTTATCAAGTCCCATTTTTGCTTCATCTAAGGCCTTTTCTGTAAAGTCAATGGGGCTGCGGTAATGATTGGAGAGAAGAAAAAGACGCACAGTTTCAGGATGATAAATTTTTAAAACATCCTTTATCATCAAGAAATTACCCAGCGATTTCGACATTTTTTCCTGATTTATA
>JAYEFV010000128.1:0-4471 GCA_034658755.1 Thermodesulfobacteriota bacterium
AGCCATCTTCAATTTCTACCGATCTTTATTCTCTCCTATGATAGTTTGTATAACCGAATCCCGTTTTACCGAAAATCCTTATCGGATAGTTTGGTTCTGTGCTGTAATTGCTCAAGATGTATCGTGTCACAAACATTGGTTGTCTCATGGCGGGCTCAAAATGATTTCCACAGAAAAATGTCGCGAACTTCAATTGTTAGAATGAGGCTAACTTACCCAATCCGCAATAATACACAAGTGTAAAATACTTCTATATGCAGTCAGATTAGATCATAATGTGGTGCAGAATTAGAACGATATTCCACTGGAATCTATAATGACTGTCAAACACAAGATGTTGAGGTTCGGAGAAATACGCTTAGCTTACATGTATCTCTTACCATAAGCACAACCCAACATCAATTTGTGCTGATTACATATATCGCATAATGTCTATAAAAAATCAAAGGGCAAACCCCCGCAAAAAGGATTTGCCCCACTGTAAAAAAAGATATTACAGTAATTTTAAGGCTCTGGAATTTTTAAAATGATAGCAGCTACTTGAAGCACAAAAGTTTCATGTATTTGTCCAAAATCCTCAGCAAAAAATAATCTTATAATTAGCTTGACTTTGTTCAACAACATCTTATTATTCAAACAATCAATAAAGGCCCGTTCTTAATTGGCGGGCCGGTTTCGTTCTAAAGGAAAGCTCCATTTGTCAAAGCGGTAACCTGAAGTTTGGAACTATGAGAATTTTTTGAAAGGAGGGTGTCACTATGACTAATGGAATTGTAAAATGGTTTAATAGCGGCAAAGGCTATGGCTTCATTGAGCAGGAAGATGGTCCGGATGTATTTGTTCATCATTCAGGAATCAATGCAACCGGCTTCAAGTCTCTTGATGAAGGCGACAGTGTTACCTTTGACATTGAGCAGGGTCAAAAAGGTCCTGCTGCAACAAATGTCACTGTGGTTTAGCTGATAGTTTTAATTAGAAAAAAGGGCATTTCCCAAAATATGAGGGAGTGTCCTTAATTTTTTGTGATGGAATTTTTTCATGTTTTATGAAGCTATATTTCAGCCGTCGAAAAGGATGAATTACACCACCGAGGCAAAAAGACTCGCAGGTAAGAAAATTGCCGTACAAGATGGCAAATCCCCTCGAAAAGTTTGCCCTTATGATATACGAAAACACAATGTGCTTAAATTTATATCGAGCTTTGATCAATAGCAGTTATGCAAGGTATAGGGTTGAAGATTTCGAAGCAGAATCGAAATAATTGTTTGGCTTCAATTTTTCAAGGTGAAAGGTATAGTTTCGCTTTCCTTGTTTGAAATTGAGGGGCTTTGAAAGGTATATTTACAAGAGGATTCGTCTATGGTCCTTAGATACAATTCATCACCGGTTACCTGAAGGTAAAATACTGGAAATTCGGTCCAAGCACCTGTGTTAATGTACCTAATACCATTGAAAACTATATCCTCTGGGTAGTGAGTATGGCCACATGTGACCGCTTCATATCCATTTTCCATGGCACAATTCACTGCGTTTATCATTACATTTTTACGGAGAAACTTGTAAAAGAGCCCCCATTTCTTGGCATATTGGGCCACATGCACTGGTCTTGCTCCCAATTTCACCCTCAAATTATGCATCAGTTTAAAAGCCTGCATGAAAGCTTGGTTTCTGGGCATGATCTCGTCAAAATCGTCTCCATGGGCAATTAATAGTCTATGCCCTAAGTTGTGAAGACGCGTACAGTTGACCTTTTCAAATCCTTTTGGCACATATCCATTATCATGATTACCTCGTACCCAAACAACCTTTTGACGGTAAGATTTCTGCTCAATAAGGTCGAGGATCCGCTGATGCGCTGGCTTTAAATTCTCATAAGGATTGTCTATAATATCCCCATTTAAGATAAGTTGATGATCTTCAGAAACATTCGCGAGAAAACGCTCGAAGTCGTCATATAAAAAATGGTGAGATCCAATATGCAAATCGCTGACAATGATTGCGTTCATTTCATGCAAAGTGAATCTTTCTCCAATCCTTTTGTTTTGCTAAAAATAAGGCAGAGCCATTGCTGACCCTGCCCTATCCGCCTTGAAAGCTTCTTTTGTTTCAAGGCATCCTCCGGTTCGGTGAGCCATCAATCCGATTGATTTTGGAGTCGTCCGAACCAGGAATTTTTTTGATATGTACTGTATTAAGAGCACATACCAATCATTTTAATGTGAATGCTTCCCTAAATGCCGTTATTAAACTCGGTGCACATCATATTTGTATATATTAATACAGATGACCGAAGAATAAGATGCACGCACACCAGAGAAGCCATTTATTAAGTGCCACCTCAAAATCTCTTTTTAAGTATAACCTTTGGAGGCTCTTGGCCATCACATGGTTTTTTATATTAGGTGTTGAAGTTGGATGGCTATTCATTACCTTATTAATTACATTAATACATAATAATTATAAAATGGCCAGCAATATTCGGAGCATCTGCTCCTAATTTGGTGCAATTTTATGTTTATTTGCCCCAATAAAGAAAAGGTTGTTTAATTGCTTTTTGAAATTGCTGAGATTCATTTGAAACGTACCTCTACCAAATGGATGAATTGTCTCTAGGTTATTAGTGTCTATAAATATATCCCAATAACCGGCACCATGCGTCAGCAAAGTGTTGGTCAATTCTTTTGCAGAATTTACATCAAAATCACCATACAATTTCAGGTGGAGGTTGTCATTGGTTTTAAAAGAAGAAATTTGGAAATTTGATGCCATGAATTTGCCTCCTTGTTTTTGATTGCATGATATTATTTACTATACCATGCAAAAATCATGCAAATACATATGTTTAGGCAATAATTGCTTATATGTTAAATAGTTACATCAATTATTGTGTAAGAATAGTCGCGCTGATTCACATATAAAACTATGTAATTGTGAAGCAAATCACATTTAATTAGGAGTTATTTTACATAGATAGGCGCATTGTAGAATTGTTAAAGGAGAGGCGAGGTGGGTTTGATTAACGTATAGCGTGCCTCAAGCATGCATTTCCAAAAATTGAAGATTTCTAACTGAAATCAAAATTTTGTGTTATCTAGTACCATGAACACAACCTGAAGCCAACTCCTACTAATTCCATATAAAATCCACAGAAAAGCAAAAAGGACAAACCCCGTGGAATGGATTTGTCCTTATATAAAAACGACGGTAGGAGCATCTGGGTACTTTATTAAGGGCAAGATTGACTCAAGTGTTGGTAAGAATTGTCATTCCATTAACTTTAATTTTAAAAAGCCCTCTTCTATCTTGATGTCTTCAACCCCATCCGCAAAAGTTTTCCAGAAACCCGTATCGGCACCAAATTCTTCAACCAAATCTATATTCTTTATTCCTCCGAGCCAGGCATTTGGTATGGGTACACCCATAATGGTAATACCTTTAAGGATGACGACAGGTTTGCCCTTATCGTACGTAAAAACCACTCCAGTTCTGACACGGAGGGTTTTACCTCCAAATATAGGAAAATCTTCATCCACAGGCAGTAGAAGCTTTGCACTAATAAGATCGTCAGATAAATCAATTGCCAATTTTTTTGCGAGATCCGTATTCTTTGCCAGTAATGCGTTGAGTTCCCTTTCAGTGAAATTAATCTCCCTTTTGATGCTTTTTTCACTGTAAGGTTCCGGATCGAGAGTGGCATTTGGATCAAACCGGTCTGATTTGGATAACTTATTAGGGATATCGTTTCTATGTGCATTGACAGCAGTCCCTATTGAATCAAGGTTTTCTAATTTGGCAGTCAAAGCTTGCTCCTCGTGAGAATTCAGAGTCACAGGCTTAAACTCCGATGGGAAAAAGTAGGTTTTGAGCACCAAGATGGTTATCCCTGCGGTAATAATAACGGCAATGACTATTAAGCAAAAGACTTGCAAACACCCAAATCGTTTTTTGGCTATTTTTGAAGCAACGCTATGGTTGTTTTCCTCCATGTTTATGTCTCCATTAGACCTACACTTTATCTAATTCCCATTCGATTTCATCAAAGATGTCTTCAATCTGATATAATGCCTTATCGACCAGGGTATCGGTCGCCTTACCCTTCCGCGGACTTCCTACAATCGCCAGAAGATTCATTAACTATGGTTTTCCCATTTAGCTTAAAGTTTAAAGATATCCTGTGCTTTATTGCCAGAACGTCAACCCAGCGTCAAAAAGCTCAGATTATATATATCGCATAATGTCCCCTCAAAGTCAAAAAGGCAAACCCTGCGAAAAGGATTTGCCTTTATTGAAAAACGATATCACACGCATTTTTTGGGCATGATACGTGTGTTTTATAGATAGCAGCTAGTTGTAATCAGACAATTTTTATATGAATTTAATATTTTATCAATATTTTTGTACCCTCCATCAGGCGTGAGTGAATCGTCATTTGGCCTCCAAGCAGGTTGACCCTTTCTTTCATGCTTCGAAT
>JAYEFV010000129.1:0-4443 GCA_034658755.1 Thermodesulfobacteriota bacterium
CAAAGGCACGAAGACACAAAGGAAAACTATTTTATTTAAAATCATCTTCGTGACTTAGTGTCTTAGTGGCGAAAATGTTTTGCCATAAAAAGCACAAAATTCACAGTTAAGGAACTAACGCTTTTTCCCTCTGTTTATAAAATATAGTGCGATTCCCATGAGTCCGAAGATATAACCTATGCCCCCGATTATTTCGGTGAGAGAGGGCTTAGTATTCCTGGATTCGGCCATCATCCTGACAATGGGTCTGAGTTTTTTATCAAGGGAATCCTCAATAATTTTTTCGACCTCTTCTTTGCTTAACCCGACAGGTATTGGCCCGGAGGGCTCAGCAGCACTTTTTTTCTCCGCAATAGCGCTTGCTTCGCGGATCTCTGATTCCGGGATCGTCCACTCTGCTCTATGGCCCATAGCGGCATTAAGGACGATGCTCAAGTCAGTTAATTTTGGTATTTTAAAAGAAAATTCCCCTTTGTTGTCTGTCTTTCCTTCCAGGAGTTTTTTGCCGTCCTTATCAAATATTTCAACCGAAGCATTAATGGCCTTTTTCCCTCCGCTAAACTTACTCTCAGTGAAAACGGTATCTCCCTCAACCCAGGCAAAAATCATTACTTTATGGGCCAGGGCAGGACCATGGTTCCCTATTAGAATGATAGCGGTTAAAAAAAGAATGATAAAAGAGGACCGGATATTATGACCCTTTTTCATAAACACCTCCCAAAAGTTCGGGTTTTACCTTTTTCAAAAATGCCACGCAAAAAAGCGTAATGATTCCTTCAATAATCATTACAGGTATATGTGCCAATAAAATTAGCTTGGCCGCTGATATAAATGATTCCCCTGTAGACAACAAAGCTACTGCTACAAGAATACCCGAAAGGAGAACAGAGAAAAATCCACAGGCAAAGGCGGCGGCCAAACTCAAAAGCCTGTTTTTTCCTTTTATAAGTCTGCCGAAAAGATAATAACCGATCACAGCAGGCAGGGCCATGGTTGCCGTATTAACGCCAAGCACAGTGATCCCACCGAACTGGAAGAGGATTGCCTGAAGTGCCAGGGCGACCAGGATTGAAGGAAAACAGAGCCAGCCCAGCAGGAGTCCGTTTATGCCATTGAGGATGAGGTGGACACTGGATGGCCCCATTGGAACGTGGATCAAAGATGCCACAAAAAAAGCGGCCGACAGGACCGCCACCTGCGGGATCTTTTCGTAATCCATTTTTTTCAGACCCACTGAGATTCCGGTTGCAGCCAGGCCTGCACCCGTGACAAGCACCGGTGCGGATAATACTCCCTCGGATATATGCATTTTTTCACCCGTAAACAAAAAAGCCAGGAATGCCTGCTGGATTTCAATCCATTTGAGCCTTCCTGGCTGTTTTAATTTTTACAGTTAACTTTGACGGTCTCGTAAAAAGCCCAACTTCTGCGTTGTGCTTCATTTTGCAATCATTCAACGTAGGAAAAGTACGTCTCATGATTACAAAATTTGCACGCCTTGAATTTGAACTTTTTACGAAACCGTCTAAATCGGACTCTTTGCGACGCCATCAACTTTAAAAAGGGGATGCTAAACTGAAAGCGCAATTTCTTATTACGCAATGTGAAAAAGCATTTATAATAGTTAGCAAGGCAATGTCAAGAAAAAAGGGGTTCACCCTAACGATGAACCCCTCTGAAAAACTGTGAGACCTTTGCAAAACGCCCTCTTTTACCCAATCCCGGCGTCAGGCTCAAATTTTGATCCTCGAAATACTCAATGTATTACTGTGGTTAAAATTTTCGCCTTCCTTGGCCTTGAACAAAATTGAACGTTTTTCAAAGGTCTCACTGTGAGAAGCAGTTTATGCTAATCCTGCAATTTCCTCTTTGATCGTTACGCCGATTTTGTACAGAACAGTCAAAATCAGAAAGCCTATGGCCCAAATCCCGAGGGCAATAAGAACTTCGGGTACTGTAGGGACATATTCATTAACATGATGCAAAGGGTTGGGTACAAACCCGCCTGAAATCATTCCAAGCCCTTTGTCAATCCAAGTACCGATAAACACGGTTATACAGGCTACGATTAAAACGGTTTCGTTTTTGCGGGTTACAGGATTAACAAGCAGAATAATCGATACCACCATCAGTATCATGGATGCCCACATCCAGGGTACCAGGACGCCATGTCCGTGCAATCCCACAAACAGGTACGTTAGATGGTCCATATGTTCCGGTATCTGGCTGTAAAATACCACAAAAACCTCACATAAAAAGAAGAAGACATTAACGGTGATGGCATATGCCACGACTTTGGCAAGTGACTGGATCTGTTCCTTGCCAGGATCAAACCGGGTAAATTTTCTGACGATCATGCACAACAGGATCAAAAGCGCCGGACCTGCGGCAAAGGCCGAAGAAAGAAAGCGGGGCGCCAAAATGGCGGTCAGCCAGAACCCTCTGCCAGGAAGGCCACAGTAAAGATATGCCGTTACCGTATGAATACTGACTGCCCAAGGGATCGAAATGTATATGAACGGTTTTAACCAGCTCGCAGGGGCAACATTGTTGCGTTCTGCTTCCAGCACCTTCCACGCGATAACGATATTCAGTAAAAGATACCCGTTTAAAACGATCATATCCCAGAAAAGAATCGAATTGGGTGTGGGGTGCAAAAGCACATTCATGACCCTTATGGGCTGGCCCAGATCCACGAAAATAAACAGGACACACATGGTCACCGAAGCGACCGCTAAAAATTCTCCCAGAATGGTAATCCTGCCAAACGCTTTATAGTTATGCAGATAGTAAGGGAGAACCACCATTACCGCTGAAGCAGCCACACCGACAAGGAAAGTGAACTGGGCGATATAAAATCCCCAGGATACATCCCTGCTCATGCCCGTAATTCCCAGGCCGAAACGAAACTGCCAAAGATAACAGACAAAACCAACGCTGATAACGGCAAGGAGCGCCGCCATCCATCCATAGTATCTCTTGCTTCCTGTTAACGCCTTTTCAAGCATATCCACCTCATACAATATAGAAAATTGATGGCCCAGCACCCAGGGCCGGTTTACGACGAATTGTGTAATTGGTTCTTAATATTTCTCTGACTTCCGATTCAGGATCATCCAGATCACCGAAGGTCAGCACACCGTTGGACGCCTCTACACAGGCCGGTAATTTCCCCACCGCCAGTCTTTCCGCACAGAAATTGCACTTTTCAACAACCCCTTTTGATCGGGTGGGAAACTCAGGATTCTGCTCCTTGATAAAGGGGCGCGGGTCCCTGAAATTAAAACTTCTGGATCCATAGGGACAGGCGGCCATGCAGAATCTGCAGCCGATGCATCGATGAAAATCCATGAGCACAATTCCGTCTTCGCGTTTAAACGTTGCCTTTGTGGGACAAACCCGAACGCAGGCAGCATTTTCACAATGATTGCAAAGTGTTAAAAAAGGTAACTCCCTGAGCCTTTCATCTACGAATTCATGTTCCTGGGTGGGAAATTCATGTTTAAACTCTTCCAACCAGATCCACTTGATCTCATGATTTTTATTTTTAAAATCAGGAACATTATGGATTTTATGGCAGGCCTCAATCATCGGCTTGACGTCTTCTTGGGATTCGATTTTGCGGGTGTCTACAACCATGGCCCATCTTTTGGCTGTCAGGGCATCCTTGCCTTTCTTGATTTCGGGGTTGGATGTTGCCTCATGTTCAGCGGACGAAGCCAGTACGTCGAGTACCGGCTTGGCCCCTAAACCGAGCGCTGAAACTCCGGCTATTTTCAAAAATTTTCTTCTGCTGCTTTTCATCACTTGGTCTCCTTTGGATCGATGTGGCACTCCCAGCAGTAGGGGGTTACCGAAGCATAATCGTGGCATTTGTCACAAAATTCAGCCTTTTCCGTGTGACAATCCAAACAGGTACTGGTAAGGCTCATATTAAATTCCTTCCCACTGCTGTTTACAAAGATCCTTTTGGCGTCTCGTACAACCGTATCCCTCCATTCATTTAGAAGCTGCATATGTTCCATCTTCATGTATTCTTTGGGCATGACACACTCTTTGGCGGCTTTGGCTTTGTCAGCAATTTTGGGTTCTGGCGCCGGAGCGGCATTTCCGAGGTTGAACCAGAAAGGAAACGTTATCACTACTACAAAGATGCAAAGACCTGCAATAACCATTCCTTTATCATACATCTTTTTATTATTCTTCATCCTCATCCTCCATTCCCGGCAACGGTTCATTGCGCAGGTCTACCGTTCGCTTTTTTTCTCCGGGCAGAATCAGGGCATTGGCCACCAGCTCGTGAACACCGCAGTTATCCACTTCGGGAAGCCAGTACTCCAATGCAGTGGGAAACGCCGCTCTGTCAATGGCGCAGACACACGACAGCATATTCACACCATGTTTTTCGTGAACATATTTGGCTGCATTGATTCTGGGCAAGGC
>JAYEFV010000130.1:0-4418 GCA_034658755.1 Thermodesulfobacteriota bacterium
CTGAGAGACATATGTAATACTCGCAATAGTTGCCAAGCGATCATGCAATCGCGATGCTAATTTGAACTCACCTGCCCACTCAACATATTCAAGATCTTTGCCTTCAAGATCTTCGGCAGACCATTCGCGAATAAATGTCTCGGAAGAAACACCATATTTTTTTTCAAATTTTGAAATTCGCTTTCGGGCCAGCTCAAGGTTGTAATTCAGCCTTGATTGTTCGGCTCCCAGAGCTTCCCTCAAGATTTCGGCTGTCTTCTCAGCTTTGTCGGACTTAATTATTATATCAGTCATATATAGTTCCTCCTTTTCATGCCACCTCAAGTTCGGGCGTTCTTGGGAACGTTATGTTGCAAGTTTAGTTATGTAGTGAGTTTTTAGATATACTTTACGGATTTTTAAGTAAATATATTTTCTTTGTTTCATTAAGTTTTCTATTGTTGGCTAGGATCGTCCTGATGAAATACGGAGAAAGGTTCAAGGGTTCACGTTCCCCAGTTAAATGCTTCTTCGAAATTTAACGGGGTAAACAGGGTTCAGAGTTCAGGATTCAAGGATCAAACCAGTAAAATACGGGAAAAGCTGTCACTGACGTTCCCAGAGAAATGGTCTGTGCCCTGCTGAATCCCTTCCAGGGTCCGCTTTGCGGAATTTAACTGGGTGAGAATTTCACCCCGATGAAACAAATGAAAAGGTTTCACCCCGATGGAATAATGACCCCAAATGCATTCCATTGGGCAGGTTGGGCAGGCGGGATAAATTAGGAGCGTTATGGTCGTTGAGTTCATTTGGAGCGTTTAGATTACGGACAGTGTCACCCGTTTGGCCAAATTTCAACTTTCAAACCCTCAATATTCTCAAAATGCTTCCTGTTGCCTGTAACCAGAAGAGCCTTGTGAGCCATTGCAGTGGCTGCAATCAGTGCATCCATCTCACCCGTGGGTTTACCCAGCTTTCGAAGTTTGCTTTTTAAGGTTCCAAAAATCTTAGCGCATTCAAGATCAAAAGGAACTATCTGAACAATATCTACGAATTTATACAGCTTTTTTAGATTTTCTTTGGCCTTCTGAGATGCCTTTGCCCCATAATCCAACTCTGATACCACTAAAGTACTCAAGCTGATTCTGTTGATCTCTGCCTGTATCCTTTTTAATACTCTTTGATTCCCATTAAAAAATGCTATTACCACATTGGTATCTAATAGGATCATTCGAAACTAACCTCTCGGCCAATATTGTGATGCCGTTCCTGCTCTAACTCCCTAAAAATGGGCTTGATGGTTGGGTCATCAGACCAAGCCCCAGATAACTCTGCAATGATCTTCAGCTTTTCTTTGGTCTCTAGTATAGGCTCGATCCTTACAATAACCCGTGTCCCGTCTTGGAGACGCACCTTCTTCGGGAGACGAATCCAACCCTTTTCTATTTTACTTTTGACTGTAATCGCCATTGAATACCTCCGCATATCATAGAGACATCTTACCTTTTGAATTTATACCAAATATTGGCTTATAATTACCGGATTGTCAAACATTTTCTTTCGGTCTTCCGAAGCTTCGTGAAAAGGGGTGAAAAGGGGGATGGGGTTGAAATTGCGCGTTTCGCTTTTGTTTTTTGAACCCCGGTTAAATAGCCCTCCGGGATTGAACTGGGTAAACCGCCCCAGTGAAATAAAAAGAACAAGTGAGCTAAAATGCCTAAAATTTACCCCGTTAAACTTGTGATAACAACAATGTAGTTTTGTTCGATGAAAAACATTAAATTAGACGAATAATTGGGGCCGCGTCTTAATAATAATACAGGACGTTCGTGCAGAACGTGCAGAACTTCTTTTCAGATGATCGATTTTTGATGCCGGTTACTGGTTACTCGTTGCCGGATGAATGGCCTTCGGTCTGGTTCATGGGTGATAGATCATGGTGAATTGTGCATAGGGCAGAGCGCATAGTTGAAAGTTTAAGAGTAAAACAGTTGAAAAAGTTGAAATAGATCTGCGTTGCGCGTTTCGGGCTTGATGGAGGTTCATTTCTGACAAATCTCGATAGAGATCCTCCAATTTATACTGGATGATATCCAAGTCCATTAATCTTCTTATAATTCCCAATGTTCCTTTAACATTCAGACCCATTCGTGCAGCCTCCAACCTTGCTACATGATCGTCCAAAACGACAAGATCAGCCAAATTCTCTATCGCCGCAACTATAGCTTCGGATTCTCCCCTTCCTAATTTTCTGCAAAGAGCTTCGAGCATGCGAAGATTTTTTGCTTTGACTATGACAACATTATTTGACTTTATCAGCGCTTTCAGGTTTTCAGACGCGACATCTTCTTTTTTAAAAATTTCTTTTTGTACGTAAGAAGGTACCGTTACTTTAGAAAAAAGCTTTAGAGATTGATCAACGATGTTTAACTTGGAGAGAAATATTAACGGAGAACTATTAAAAGCTGCTATCATCTGACCAGGTTTTCTCCACTTCTATATCTTTTTCAGCAAGGTAAGAATAATCGACATCCAGCGCCTCAAGCAATTCTAAAAAGCCGGTCTTTGTCATATTCATTATTTCTGATGCCTTTGCAAGGCTTAATAATCTCAATTTCAAAGCGCTAACAACAACTAATAATTTTTCTTTATCTTCTATGTTACTAAATAAAGGGACCGCTTCTACTATAGGTTTTAATACATCTATTTGCATACTTTAGATTCCTTTTTATGAGTCTTAGGGTCTTTAACCCATCGGCATCTATTTAAATAACGAGTTAATTAAAATCAATTTATCACAGCTTTTAAAAAAATGCAATTTGTCTTTTCAAGGGGACATCCTAAGTAAGAAACAATAGGGACATCCTAAATGATTTCATGCGTTCTGCTCATTAGCTCAAACCGATTTTCTCTTGCATTTATCTTCGTCAAATTGTTGAATTGTTTATTGGCCCCGGTTAAATTCGCCCCAGTACGATCTCCCGGACCTACCCCAGTACGATCTTCCGGACCTACGGGGCAGGCGGGGCAGGGCAGGATAAATTTAGATCGTTGAGTCAAATAAGGATTACGGATTAAGCAGTATGGAGTAAGGTTTAAAGACCAAGGGCCAAAGGCTTAGAGTTAAGAGCATAGGGTAAATTTAGTTCGTCCCGATGAAATACGCTCCGTCCCAGTACCATTTCCCGAAGCTACGGGACAAGCTGTCATTGGCATGCCCCGGATAAACGAAAACCAAAAAATTGTTTAATCCCGGTTAAATGGAACAAATAGATTTAACAGGACAGGCAGGATAAAAATTTAACTTAGCAGGCTCCTTTTCTTCGAAAAATTTCACTGGGCACAGCGGGGTAAATTGAATGATTTATTGGTTAGATTGGTTAATCGAGTAAAGGAATGTGAATTTATTTTACAATGAGAATATTAAGGGTCGAAAGCGATATTTATTGGTGTGAATAACAACAAAATGTCCTGGAAGACGCTCCTCATACTTTTCAATCAAACTTTTCAATCGAGGCCATTTCATGTGCCTTTCTCTTACGTCAATTCTGATCAAAACAATACCCACTGAAGGTTTTCTGAGACGATAAACAAGCTCTCCAAAATCTTTATCCTCTGTCAATAAAATGCGTCCATTATCGTAAGCAATTGTCAAAACTTCATCGTCTGAAGAGCCCGTTTTTCCCTCTATTACATATGTAACATCATGCCCGAAATCTCTTAAAAAAGCTACTAAGCCAGCATCGCAACATTCATCGGCTAAAAATTTCAATTCATCCTCTTTTAAACGAAAGCAATCTCTTCGTCAGCCAAATAATCCGCTGCAAATTCATGGGCGGCGAGTATATCTTCCCGTGTTATATGAGGGTGATCAGTAATTATTTCTTCAATCGTCACCCCTCCGGCTAATTTGCGCATAATTTGTTCTACCGTAATACGTGTATTTTTTATTACGGGCTTTCCGAACATGATGCCCGGATTCATTTCAATTCTATTATGTTCTTTCATTTTTTAAATTCTCACGTATTTTAAAGTAATAAATATATTTGATAATTGATTAAATTTTCGTATACCCCATCCGCTTGCGGTGGGGAATCCATCAGTTCCCTCTCCCTGGGGAGAGGGTTAGGGTGAGGGGATAAAAAGACTAAAGCCTTTTACATACCCCGTCCGTTTGCGGCGGGGTGGTTAATTTTATTTAAAATTAATCTATCACAGCTTTAAAAAAAATGCAATCTAATCGAGGTTGATAGGGGTCAAAATTCGGTTGTCGAAGGGGGTCAATTTTCGGTTGACATTTCGAAAAGATTCGGGGTCAAATCTCAGTTAAATAAAAGCAAATGCAATTAGAAGACTCGGGGTCAAAGCTTGACGGGAAACAATGGGGATGTTTATGATTTCATGCGTTCTGCTCATTAGCTCAAACCGATTTTCTCTTG
>JAYEFV010000131.1:0-4402 GCA_034658755.1 Thermodesulfobacteriota bacterium
TATCATAGGGATAGTAGGAGTTGTTCTATTTGTTTCTGGATATTATTTTATAGATAATGGAAGGTATGTTTATTTTTTGGGTATAGCATTGATGATAGCAGGATTTATTGGAATTAAAAAAACAAAATAATATAAAATATCCATCATATCTTGGGGGGCATCCCCTTTTTCACGAAAGGATTTTCATTACCTTGAACCTGTCCTATTCTTTTACAACTTTTATCGTTCAGAACTGCAAAGTCAAATTTAAACAAATCATTGAATGTTGCTACTGCCTTATCAGGTTCAACCTGCCACCAGATTGAGATATTATCAGTACGATACAAATAATGCTTAAGCCCCATTCCCTCTGTCTCAAAATAAACATTATCCCCCATTTTAGTATGTGTTAATGGAGAAAAAACAGATGATCCATTTGCCATTTTCATAGCCATATTCTTTATGTTCGTTTCAGCCGTTTCAGCCTTTTCATAAACACTTACATAAAGAATATTTTTTGAATGATTGTTTCCATAAATGGCAATAAAGTTTTTACAATCATCAAGCTTTTTGCCGTGCATTTTATTTATGATAACGGCAGCTCTTTTGTTTTGAATAACTTTAGTAAGATTCAACTCACCTAATTTTTTGGGGAGATGGGTGTGATTATTATCAGTGCTGCAACTTATGAAGATTAGAAGGCCTGCCAAAATTAATGCAGAAATATTTTTATAAACTTTTTTGAACACGTCAAACTTCCTTGATTTGGTTTGAATGAAGATCTCGACCTAACTTTCATCTATCGGTTTAATGCAGTTCGGATCATTATTTTTAACAGAGTTTACTAATTTTAATACTGGATAATATTTCATATCATGGATTAAGCCATCTCGCAGAATAATCTCTAAGTCTTTTGGGTCTTGTATTTTAGCATTCAGCCATTTTTCATGGAACTTTGGATCAAGAATTACTGGCATACGATGGTGAATTTCACGAATGCTTTCACTTGCTGCTGTGGTTATAATCGTGCAGGAATTATAAACAGATTCTTCATCTTTATCAGTCCATCTTTCCCATAAACCAGCAAATGCAAAAGGTTCACTAGAAGGGATAAAAACATAGTATGGCTGTTTATTTCCTTTTTCACCTTTCCATTCATAAAAACCATCTGCAGGAATTAAACATCTACGTTTTTTAAAGGCATTACGGAAACTGGGCTTCCCTGCAACAGTTTCTGCCCGTGCATTAATCATTCTGGAACCAATAGAAATATCCCTTGCCCAAAACGGTACAAGACCCCAATGAAGCTTCTCCAGTTTATTTTCATTATCATGTTTTATGATTGTAAGAATTTCTTGGGTTGGAGCTACGTTATAGTTTGGAATAGTTTCAAACAGCACAGTCTCTATATTGAATGTCTGCTGAATTTTTTGAAAAGAACTGAATTGTGAGAATCTTCCACACATACTATTTTTTACCTAAAGGCACTGAGGGTTATCTTGGTTTTTTGTTAATTATCTTTCAGAATGTTTAAAAACATTTAACCACCGGCAAGCTTTACAGTGTATCCTTATCCGGAGATCAACACATCCTCATCTGAGGTCAGAGTTCTTTTAATGATCTCTAACAGGGTTTCTACAATTTCTGAAGATTTGTTCTTGGGGAAACTGGTCTGATTCTGGATGGATTCAACGATCTGAATTTTCGTAAGTGCCATGGTGTGTTTCTCCTACGGATATGAATGATATTGTTTTAAGAGCTTATCTCCTATCTCATTTCAGTTAAATATTGTCAAGATTTTAATAGGTTATATGCAATATAGGTGCAAATACAATTGAAATGATTCGGTTTTGTTAAAGTTAGTAATAATTCCTAATTATCTAAAATCCTTGACAAATAATTTTATAGGAGTAAGGTTGCTCAGATTGTTCGAATTTTTCCTTAAATTTTTAGGAAAGGGAGAACAGGTATGATGCAGACGAAGAACCTCATTTTTCATAGAAAGGTGGGGCTCTGTTGTTTTTGGGATCTAAATGAATAGAAAGTTTATATAAATGGCCGAAACAGAGACACCCAAGATAACAAGAGTCACTGCTGCAATCCTGATAAATGACGAAAAAATCATAATTGCAAAAAGGAAATCTACTGGAAAATTACCAAACAAATGGGAATTCCCCGGGGGCAAAATCGAAATCAATGAAACTCCGGAGCAATGTTTAAAACGGGAAATGAAAGAAGAATTTGATATTGATGTATCCGTTGGTGAATATCTTGGATCGAGTGTTTATCACTACGACCACATTTCTATTGAGCTTTTGGCCTATCGTACGTATTGGGAAGGTGGGGAAATTGATCTTAAAGACCACGATGATTTTAAGTGGATATCGTTGGAACAGCTTGCTGAGTATGATTTTGCTCCTGCAGATCTGGTCTTTGTTGAGAAACTGCAAAACGGAGAAATTGCTATTCAGCCACAGTCTTAAACACGCAGATATTGTGAATAAACTTATAATTTGAGGGGCGTGCCGAAAGTTACACATAAAGGAAAGGGCACTATAAAATGACAGAACTGGTTCCGATTGAACTCATTGCGAGCAAAATATACCTGATACGCGGTATTAAGGTGATGCTGGACAGGGATTTAGCTGAACTTTATGGAGTGGAAACAAAACGTTTAAAGGAACAGGTTCGGAGGAATATTGAAAGATTTCCGGCAGATTTCATGTTTGAGCTCACAAAAGAGGAAATAAAAAACTTGAGGTCGCAATTTGCGACCTCAAGTTGGGGCGGGGCCAGATATTTACCCATGGCTTTTTCGGAGCATGGTGTATTAATGCTTTCCTCTGTTTTAAAGAGCGAAAGAGCCATACAGGTGAACATTTACCCTGTTAAATAGCTTGAGAAATATATATGTATTACACATATGTTCTCCATAGTAAAAAAGACGGCAATTTTTATACCGGATTTACAGAAGACCTCAAGCTAAGATTTAAGCAACATAATAAAGGCCAGGTCGAATCAACAAAGAACAGGAGATCCTTAGAATTGATATATTATGAAGCCTGCCTTAATAGAAATGATGCAACTCGTCGTGAGAAATATTTTAAAACCTATCATGGAAAGGCGTATATTAAAAAACGACTGAAATCTTATTTAACAGGGTGAAGATAATACGGACATTTACAAAACTCCGAGAGGCGCTTCTTGATAATAAAGACCTCAGAAAAGAGCTGGAAGGACTTAAACAGATAACTGAAGAACGGTTTGGAATTGTTTTTGAAACTTTAGATCAATTATTAACGGTTGAAAGCAAACCGAAAAAGATTTACCCCGTTAAATCAATATTTACTATGTACGCGTAATAGACTGAGCTGCGCATGTTTTGGACATTAATGGATTAACTGTTGGCTTAATATTTAACTGGGGAGATAGGGTATACGGTAAAGGAAAAACAAATAGCCTACGGCAAAGAGACAAAAAATTGAATTACTTTTGCCCGCAGAGCGTGTGTGAGCAATGCCTGTTTCTTTCCGTGTGTGTCTGCCTGCCCCGCTGTGCCCTGTGAAATTTGCAATAGCA
Source organism: Thermodesulfobacteriota bacterium (assembly GCA_034658755.1). GTDB lineage: Bacteria > Desulfobacterota > Desulfobacteria > Desulfobacterales > UBA11574 > S5133MH16. The sequence continues at coordinate 3,559 of JAYEFV010000131.1, forward strand.
ACAGCGCAGCGCATTTCACTGGGGTAGCTCCGGAAGATGGTACAGGGGTGGCTAATTAAACAATCTGTGTTATCTGTGCCCATTTGCGTTCATTTGTGGTCCCAAAGGCCCGGGAATTGTTTGACACCCTAAAGTTCAAGGTGTGTGACTTTTCAACTTCTGTTTCCAAAACCGGTAGCGGGGATGTTTGGATGAGTTATGTTTTGGATAAGAGTGGGTGAAGTGATTTCTTAAATAATTTTAAAAGGTGACAAGAAACTTATAATTTAATGGGCGTCCCGGAAGTCACGCAAACCAGCAACCAGTATGTAACCAGAAATGAGAAACCAGTATTTTTGATTCCAAAAACATGGTCTTAAAAGGCATTCGTAATTTTAGCGTATATAATGTAAATACAATTACATAGCTTGGTCCGACCCGGATTCGATGCATCCAGAAAAGCATAATTTCATGGGCGCTTTGCAAACGATTGAGCGCTGATTTTCTGGATAAGAGGGGATATTTTAAAATTAATATAATGAAGACGATGTCAATTTTATCAAATAAATCTGTAGGTTAAAAAGAAACTTATAAAACAATGGACGTCCCGGATTTACGACAATTTGCGACCTCCAATCAAGATATAATGGGAATGAATTATAAACAAACTTGTTTTCCGAAACTGGTTAAATAAAGAACAGATGAATGATTTGGAATAAAAAGGAACCAGAAAATGACAACAGCTGTGCCCGTAGAATCGATAGTCAGAAAAATCGTCTTGTTGCGTGGCGAAAAAGTTTTGTTGGATCGAGATCTTGCAGAGTTATGCGGAATATTAAAAGATTCCCGAAAGATTTTATGTTTG